>JAKPVM010000178.1 GCA_029572555.1 Verrucomicrobiota bacterium
AATTAAAACAACCATCAAAACCTCTAATGGAACAAGTGTAGAACTCACTCAGATGACTGATTATCCCTGGGATGGTAAAATATCTTTGATTGTAAATCCTGAAAAACAATCGAGATTTTCCATTAACTTAAGAATCCCCGATCGTCAAACGAGCCTTTTATATACGAACATACCGCAATGCAGTGGTTTAATCTCAGCTTCAATTAATGGCAGGAGAATTAAACCGAAAATGAACGGCAATTACGCCGAACTAACTCGCGAGTGGAAATCCGGAGACAAAATTGAAATTGAATTACCGCTACCGATTCAAAGAATCAAAGCTGATTCCAGAATTAAATATGACAAAGGCAGAGTTGCTCTACGTCGTGGTCCGGTAATTTACAATGTTGAAAGTGTTGACCAAAATATTGATAAGATTCTCAAACCAAACTCAACATTAACTACCGAATTTAGAAAAGATTTGCTCGGCGGCGTAGTAGTGTTAAAAGGAATATGGGACGATGGTTCACAGTTCTTTGCAATACCAAATTATGCAAGATTAAACCGCGGTGGTCGTTCTATTGTCTGGATTAAAGACGAATAAAGTTATACTTGCTGAAACCATAATCGTAAGATCGCAATAGCAATAATTAACGAAGTTTCCACCTTATTTTTTCTTTGGAAGATTTTTTTGTGGTGGAGGAACTCGCCCGGTAATATCGGCTATAAATGCCTTTGCGGGCACGAGGTGGCGGTAATAAAATGCCTGCATCATATCTTGCGCTGGCTGAGCAATACGAGAAACTTCCTTATCATCAATTTTTGCGGTTCCTTCAATTACTATATTAAATGTTTCTTTGGACAATTTTGAGTTAGCTGATAAATAAAACTTCATTTGATTAGTCGTTCCCGGAATACGGGCGTTGGAAGGCAAAGAAAATCCTTCCGGCGATTTAACCGTTAATTTAATGTCATTTGTAAATCTATCTTTTCGCAATGCATAAACTATAACAGGGGCGCTTGAACCGGCGCGCAAACTTACACTTGAAGGAACAACACGTAATTCAAAATCAGGCATTGGCTGACTCACGCGCAGCCTGTAAGCATAATCATCTCCGCCATTATGTTGGGCGTCGGTCAAATGTATAAAATATCTTCCCGTCGTCGGGACATTAAAATATATATAAGAATCTGCTTGATGTGTCAGAAGCGCTGCGCTAAGGTCTTCGTTATCGTCATTTATTGCGAGTCTTTTGCCTGTGATGTCAGTAATTTCAAGGATTGAATCTAAAGAAGAATTTAGCCTGCGCGCTTTAACATCAACAACAACGGTCGTGCCTGCTTCTGCTCTAAAACTGAACACATCCAAATCATCTGGTTTATCAATCTTACCATTAATTATCATAGGAAGCGAAATAGGTTGAGGAGTTTTTATAGAATTATTAGGCTCTTTTTCCATTAATTCAGGCAACGTATCAACGCAAAACGGCACAAGATTCGAAACATAATTGCTTTTTGGTACAGAAAGTTGAATTACCCCTGGTTTTTTCCCGTTAATAGTAAATTCAGAAACCGGCAGATTCCATCCTTTTAACGCGACAGTTGCAGTTTCGTTTACACTACAACCTAATGGATAAATGCTTGTGATAAATGGAAACTCGCCAATTGCAATTCTATAAACAAAATCTTCTCGCCCCCGATAAATTGCGTCTTTAATTTCTACAGAATAAAGCCTGTCCTCTGGCACTTCAAAATATATGACAGGGTCGGGATTGAACTTAAAATCATCTGAATATTCTATTTCTTTGCCTTTTGAATCATATATAGCAAGCGTTGCCTGAAACCAGCCTGGAACAGCGTCTGCGATATACGGCATCAAATCTCTGGCATAAGCAATGAAAACAAGTTTATCACCTTTTCTTGCGCGAAAATGGAATCGGTCAACATCACCTTGCAAAATCCTTCCATTGACAACTACAGGTATAGTTACAAAATTCGTCTGTCCGGGCGCATTTGGCACGGTTTCTTGCTCCGTGTATTCAGGCAAATTGCTTACATAAAATTTTACGGGATTTGAATGTCCTGCGGCTACTTTAAGTCGCAATTCTCTGTCTCCACACATTGCACCTTTATCAATAGTAATTTTCACCAAAACATCTTCCGCCATTTGTGGATTCATAGGACGTTGATTTTTCGGGTTAGAGAGTTTTTTTCTTATTTCAGCAAGTTCTTTTTCAACCGCCGTTATTGTAAGGACTTCGAGTTTATTTGTCTGGTACTCATTATAGAAGGAAATTTGAGTGGCGCCCTTATTTGCGCTTTTTAAAGCCTGATTAATATTACGCATCCTATCCCGCAATAATGTTACCTGCCTACCGCTTAATGGCTTGATATGTTCTATAATCTCAACCTTGACGCCTTCACCCGAGATTGTGGCATTTGTAACACCATCAAGATATTGCCCGCTCAACATTGCGTTAAAACTTGATCCCTGTTTTCCACCAGCAGGAAATATATAGCCAACGTAAGGCAACCGCTGAGCATTTAGTTGAAGCGCAAAGAATAAAGAAACAATTATTGTTAATACTCTTATTTTCATTTTAAAAAGTCCTACATTATTTCGGTAAGTTTTCCATACATTTTGATACCATCTTCAGTAGAAGGAATCACTTTGACGGTCTTGCCTTGTGGATGTGGCAAAGTTGCGTTGGTATCAATACCAAGCAATTCGTACATACTCGCAATTAAATCTGATGGGTGCACAGGTCGTTCCTTTACCTTCTCGCCTTTTTCATCTGTTGCGCCAACAACTTTGCCGCCTTTGAACCCGCCACCTGCCACAAAAGATGAGAACGCCCTGCCGTAGTGTCCACGACCGCCATTCCAGGGCGGTTCATAATCTATCTTTGGAGTTCTTCCAAATTCGCCTGTCCACCAAACTATTGTAGAATCAAGAAGCCCTCGTTCCTTTAATTCTTTAAGCAAAGTTGACATTCCTTTATCCATTTCAGGAAGTTTTCTGCGCATAGCCTGAAAAATCTCTTTGTGCATATCCCATCCCGGATAATTAATTGTTACATAAGGAACGCCTCGCTCTATAAGACGACGCGTCACAAGGCAAGATTGTCCAAACGTAGTTCTCCCGTAAGCATCTCGGACTTCGTCTTTTTCCTGAGTCAGGTCAAACACCTTTCCAGCATCGCCGAGTATCAAATCATACGCCTGCTTTTCAGCCTCGTGCATAAGATTCAACTCAGGGTCATCTACTACAAGTTGGTCTAAGGTGTTAAGTTTATGTAACAAGTCCCGCCTATTCTTTTGACGCTGTTCTGTTACCCCTTCTGCCACTACACCTTCAACAACAAATGGTGTACGAGCCGGGTCGCCGCCTGTTGCAAATGGTTTATATTTTGAACCAAGAAATCCTGCTTCGCTGAACCTCCCCTGCGGTGTGGTCAAAACAATATATGGCGGAATCAAACCTTTATAACCAGCTGAATATCCTTTAAAGAACGATACCACTGCCCCGACAGATGGATAAACATCCGCGCCGGGAGTTCGTCCTGTCTGGACGATATAGGCGGCTGTTTCGTGCCCATCATTTCCGTGTGTCATACCGCGGATAATTGAATACATATCCGCCTGTTTTGCCAGCAATGGCAGGAGTTCACAAATTTGAATCCCATCTACATTTGTTGGTATGGGTTTTAATGGGCCGGCGTAGTCATTGCCAGCTTCCGGCTTGGGGTCAAATGTATCAAGATGAGAAGGACCGCCCCACATCCAGATTTGAATTACAGCCTTTGCTTTTGCCTTTATCGGTTGTTGTTGCGGGGCATTTGCATCCGCCGCTGCAGCTGAAACAATCTTTTCTGTTATTAGCAAACCCGCTGTTGTAACAGCGCACTTTTTAATTGCTTCTCGCCGACTTATCCCATCAGCAACATCTTTGACTGATGGGCTAATTTGTTTTTTCATATTCAATAGCCGTTATTAATTCATCTTTTATATTTATGGTAAAATACATCTGATTAAATCATCAATGTCTGAATAAAAATTCAGTGCTATTTATTAATACCCAGGCAACATCAATTGTAGACTCTCTGGGTTTCAAACCGCTCGTCCGGAAATAATTTTCCGCAGTTTTCATCTCTTCTTCCGTAGGGAATCGGGAAAGAATGCCAAGATATATATTGCTTATTATTTCTCGGGGCTGTTTATTGCCTTGCATTTGAAATTCAATCATCTTGCTCTGATTAAGTTTTCTCAAAATATGACTTGAGTTAAGCAAGTGCAATCGTTGTGAGGCAGTAAAACGATTGTTGCGTTCGGATTGTAAACCGGTATCTCTTGGAGGTCTTCCAAAAAGTTCAAGAAATGAACTCGTGATACTACCATCATACAAACAAATCGCCCTAATTTCAGGGGGAATATAAGTATATGGCTCAGGGGTTTCACTCATATATTTTTCACTTGTTGATGTGATTTTATTAATTGCATCGATAAGCACCTCTGCTTCAAGCCTGCGCACAGGATAATATGCAAAGTATTTTGCAGCATCTTTATTTGTACTGGCAGGAATTGATGATAACTGATACGTCCTTGAATTAAGGATAGTCTTCATCAAATATTTCAAGTCATATTTACGGGCAATCAGTTCCTTTTCAAGATATGCAAGCAGTTCAGGATTTGATGGCGGATTATCTGGACGAATATCGTCAGGCTCATTAATTATTCCTCTACCCATAAGCCAATACCAGATTCTATTAGCTATGTTTTTAGCAAAATATGGATTCTTGGGATTTGTCAACCAATTCGCAAAGACAATTCTTGGGTCTGTATCCGGCGGAACTTTTGCGGATGTCCCATCGGGGAAAACGGGTTTATAAGAAACTGTGGTTGTGCCTTGTGTTATTACATTGAACGGGTCGTAAAACACAATTTCTTCTTTCCACTCTGTGGTTGACTTAAATCCAATTTTACTGAAGAACCCAGCCAACCCTTTAATCTGTTCAGCTGTCAATTTTTCTGGTCTAATTCCCATAAACGTTAAGGCAACGGTTCCTGCTATTCCCTCAGGAGTCTTGGATTGAACAGCACGGTAAAAATTAACTTGTGGAACACGAAAATTGCTTCCATTGCAGACAAGCATCTCCCGAACAAATTCGTCATAAGGCAAGTTTGCCCTTACACAATCGTGGATCCATTTATAATATGTCTGGGTCGCATTAGGCCAAAGATTTATAGGGAACTCGGCTTTTACTCGCAGAATATCGCACCATTTCATCGTGAAATAATCAACATATTCATCACTTTCAAGCAGCCTATCAATTAGTTGAGTGCGTTTATTGGGACTTCTATCCAGCAAAAATTGACGAGCCTCATAAGCCGAAGGGATTGTACCAGTTATATCAAGGTATGCCCGCCGCACAAATGCAGCGTCAGAACACAAACTGGCAGGTTTAATATGCCTTTTCTCCAAATCTTTGAATACAATTTCATCAATTTTTGTCTTTGGTATCTCAATAGATGGGCTTTCGTAGGGATTTGGTCCGGTTAAAACCTCTTGATTAGTAGAAGTAGATACAGCATTTGTTTGAGACCGTGCCAATGTTTGTTTTTGAATAGCCCTATTAGCCCTTCTGTTATTCTGATTTTGAGCGCAAAAACTATCCACCATCACCCCGAATATCAAAACGAAAGTGAAAAGAGTTTTTATCATAACTAAAAATACTAATTATTGATATTAAATTATAACAATTAGACTTTAAAATCAAACTGATTATTCAATATCAGGGTTGGTTTTATTGTTCAGATTCGTCATCTGGTTCAACAATTTCAGGCTCGGGATTTGCCAGCTGAGTATTAAAAGTTATTCTCGAAAATGCCTCTGGTATAAACTTGAATTCTCCAAAACCTTGACTTTTTCCTATCACTCCGGATTTATCCCATTTTTGAGGTTTAAAACTAACGCTACCGCGCCCGATAAATGTGGCTATGACTTCATCTTTTTTTCGTTCAATTTTGGAAGAATTCTTCGACGACAGTTCAAACGAATATACCCGTTCCAGAGGAATCTCCATTTCAGCAAATGATGTGGAGAACTTAAGTTTATCGCTTTTAATGTAAAGCAATTTACCTGAAAGTTTATCGTGATTTACAAGTTCAACCATATCGTTTTCAACGCTGACATTATCAACATCAATTCGGCTATCAAGCCTGCCATCCCATTCTTCAATCCGTAGGTTAGAAATTTTTACTATATTACCGCTCTGCTGTTGAAAGTGCATACAGGTTCCTGTCATAGGAACTTCGTTATTATCTTTCCATTGTTTGACGAATGAACCATCAATAAAAAGTGCAATTAAACCTTTTTCACGGTCGGCATAAACTTCAATTTTTGCTTTACTTTTTTCATTTAGAGAAAGTAATTCTACCTGACCAAGATTTCGTGAACCTGAGTTTCTCCTTACTCGTTGCAAATTAATATATCCGGAATTGAATTGAAGCATATAGCAGCTACTATACAAATCTTCGGGATTATCCGCAAAAACTGTCATTAAAAAAAATGTCCCTCCCTGCCATAAAAGGTCATAAGAAATTTTAACTCGGTTAGGCAATTTCATATCGCGTCCAATCAGACCGGGACGAGTTGCGACAAATGCCCCATCGGAATACTTCCAGCCCATTCTTCCTCGTCCTGTGAACCAACCGTCAAGCCCAGTTGGACCGTCAAAAATAGAACCGCCCTTCTCGCGTGTAAACATTAAAGACTTTATAACATTGTGGTTAATTTTTAGTTTTCCGCCATACCAGGTATCCAACATCAATTCAGCGTCATTCAATTCTTTTAATTCGCCGGGCAGTTCATCTCCATTTACAAGTTTTACAACGCAGGTTGTAGGACGATTTGTTTGAATTTCCTTTTTTGCAAGTGATATTTCAGAGATGTTTGTTGTATAAAATTCTATATTATTTTTTGCATTTGGAGACTGCCAAACTACAAAATTTAATCCCTCAATTGAAACAAGGCTCCCGTGTAATGTGTCGCCATTTGAAAATTGAATTATGTCTGAAACTGGCTGGCGATAAATTCGGCTCTGAACTTGTTCAACAATGACTTCAACTGCCTCGCGTATTGCTGGAATGAGATTAAATGATAGTTGCTCCATATTTATTGC
>JAKPVM010000182.1 GCA_029572555.1 Verrucomicrobiota bacterium
GATTAAAAAGATTAAATTAACAGGGATAGATAGGAAGAATAAAATATTTTATAGGGCACCTAAATCATTAGCATAGAAAGTGAAATAAAATAGGTAATCCATAATATCAACCAGCCGTAGGCTGGCATTTTAAAACTCCGAAGGAGTGGCAGGATTATAGCATAGACATTAACATAGAGGAAAACCCCGTTAGGGGTGACAGAGCGATAATTGAGAAACATAATAATGGCTCTGTCACCGCTTTCAGCGGTTTATGATATTTTTGTATGCCGTTTGCTATAATCTACTGCTTTCGCAGGTTTGGTTTATACCATTTTGCAACTCTAACAAATATTCACACACAAATCCAACTGTTATCGGTTTGCTAATGATTGAGGATAGAGATGAACTTTGAAAAATTAATTTGACACTTTCTTAAAAGGCGCTGAAAATAATAATAACGGCTTTTTAATGTGAATCCAAACGTTATAATATTACGCAGTAAACTGCGAAATGAAAGGATTACGGTGCTTTTATGAATACATCCCCCGA
The DNA here is from genome assembly GCA_029572555.1 of Verrucomicrobiota bacterium. Lineage (GTDB taxonomy): Bacteria > Verrucomicrobiota > Verrucomicrobiia > Limisphaerales > JAKPVM01 > JAKPVM01. The sequence continues at coordinate 532 of JAKPVM010000182.1, forward strand.
TGAACAAACTCCACAGTCAAGTCCATCGCAAAGTTCTACATCGCAGACGGTCCCGAAAAGGTTTTTTAGTCGAAAGGTCATCCGCATTATACTTTTATTCTGCGCTTGCCTGATTGCGCTCGGTGTCCTGGCTTACATAGAAGAAGATGTGCGCGGGCGAATTGCATGGAAACATTATAAGCAGGAGCGCGAGGCAAAGGGCGACAGTTTTGAATTAAAATCCATCGTTCCTGCACCTGTGCCGGATGAGGAGAACTTTGCTGCGCTGCCGATGTTTAAAGAATTATTCCAAAAATCTTCGACAAACCCGCAATTAAGTATTATCAAGATGCCCATTGGCGAAAGATTGCCGGGCAATTGGCATATTGGCAAGGTGGAAGATTTGGCGGAGTGGCGGAAGATTTTCGAGAACGATAATCTAATAGACGCCCTTGCACAATATAGCGCCATCCTGGACGAAGTTACCAAAGCAAGTCGTCGGCCGCACTGTGTTTTCCCAATCCGATACGAGGACAACTTCAACGCACTGTTGCCGCATCTCCAGCCTCTGCGCAACCTGACCAGGGTCTATCGGCTGCGCGCTTTGGCAGAGCTTGAGGCTGGACAGAACGAAGCCGCAGCCGAAGATGTGTTGACAAGTTTACGGATAATACAACACCTCAAGAACGAACCGCTCCTTATCACGTTCCTGGTGCGTGCCGCAATGTTGGACGAGACAATCCAGCCAATCTGGGAAGGTATCTCGGCGCATCGCTGGAACAATCTCCAATTGGTGAGGTTCCAAGAAGAACTCAAGAAGATAGACCAGTTCTACGGATTCTCTCTGGCATTACGCGGTGAAAGGATATTATCGCATCATACTATCTGGATGTCTGAGCACAGGAGTAGGATTGATTTTTTGATTGATTTTTTTAGTCCAATGTGTAAAGATTGCAATAATTTTTCATTGGAACCCTACATATTCTACCTATTCCCTAAGGGCTGGTTCTGTCAGAACGCACTGACCCTCGACCGATTCTATATTGAGACCTTCTTACCGGCTGTGGATTGGGAACATCATTGTGTCTCTCCCAGTAAAATTGAGGCGGTACATCAGGCGTTAAGAGTCAAGATGAGTCCATACAATATCTTTATGAGATTAATGATGCCACGATCGGTTAGTGCTACAGAACCGGCTATGTCGCAGACATCGGCAGATGAAGCGGTTTTGGCTTGCACTCTGGAACGTTATCGCATGGCGCAAGGCGACTATCCACCTACTCTCGATGCTCTGGTGCCAACGTTTGTAACCAGCTTGCCCCCCGATCGTATCAATTGCCAGCCGCTCAAATACCGACGGACTAACGACGGCAAATTCGTGCTCTACTCCGTTGGTTGGAATGAGAAAGACGACGGAGGCGTAGTGGCGACACGCAAGAGCGGATCGCAGGATTACTGGAATGGCGATTGGGTCTGGGCATTCCCGTCAAAATAAGAAACCTCAGAATCGCTATTTTCAGCGGCACTCCAAACTGCGGCAGTCGCGCGCCGTGACGGCGGCTATGCAACCCGAACCGCTGATAGATTACTTTAGAGTAGAACAGGCATTCCTGCCTGTGGAGGAGAAGGGAAGAACGCAGATTTACACTGATGAATAGGATTTAACGCAGATTTTTTATTTTTTAACAAAGATGAACTTATGCCTCAATATTTAATTTGTTTTGCCTTCCAATCAGCGGCAAGAGTAGAAAGCGGATTTTTCCAGACCTTGCAAACAGGTTCGGCGGAACGTTCGCCATCTTTAAATTCAGAGTCGGTAAGATAAATATATTCTCCAGTTTTAAGCCTGTATTCATAGAGCGGGATAGCAAAAGATGAAAGGTTATTAATTGCTTCAGACTCGGAACTATCCTTGTCTGTTGCCGTCGGTGCAAAACTCCTCGGCAAGGCGCAGAATATCGGGATAAACTTTTCGTTCGCCCCTGCCTTGCTTTGAATCCGCAATGGTTTTGACCCTGCTATGAAGCCGTATTCTTCCATACCTTTGAGTTTTCTTGAAACTGGGACTGCATAAAATGGGATGTTCACTACCTCTTGATTCTCTTGCCCCATTAAATAGCCTGTTTTCGCATAATAAACCGGCATCGGCAGAACAAGTCGGGCATCAGAAAGGTCAAGTTGATACATTACCTGATTGTATTCATACATTGGTGTTTGAGTCGGGGCGCCAGAGAACGACGCAGTGTAAGTGCCTTCAAAATAGATAATATTGCCTTCATCAAAAAATGGGTGTTGCGTGGGATTATAAAAATTGTATTTATTGTGGTTTATGATTAGCCTTGCATAGACCCAAGGACCTGTCGGGGTATCGGCTTCAGAAAACCAGATTTCGCCGGCTTCTCCTTGCGTTATCATTATCCAACGTCCCCTGTATTTATTCCAGTAAACCGAACCATTAAATTGATGCGGTGTTTTCGTTGGTTTGCCTGTCTGTGAATTGTGCAACATTATCCAATTTTCCTCAGGCTTTATCAGTTTCTTTCGCACAGCCTCCTCATTTATAGAGGGGTTAAACGGCGCAATTCCTTTTCTCCATTTAAACAACGGTTTACCGTCTGGTGAACGTTCAATTTCGTAACTATCGCCGATTTGTTTTACACAAGTGAAATTCTCGTATTCGTTCAACTCTTTTATCGATTCAATTTGCGCCTTAATCCGCAACGTCGGGAACAAATAATAATAAGTTTCGTTGCCGTTGTTTATTAATATTGGGTGCGAAGATTTATGATATCCATTTTTTGTTGGATAGACAACAGCGCGTTCAAACACCTCCTTTTCGTCATTATAAATAGCAAGTCCAAACTCGTTTATATGTCCAAGGTCTTTTATGGCGGCATATCGGGCTAAAAGCGTCTCTTTGCCGTTTGAATTTGCTAAAACCATAAGTCCTTCAAGCCATTTAGGACCGTCCGCTTTTATTGGGCACATCTGCTTTGAAAAGCCTGTTGAATCCACAAAATATTTCAAATCAATCCCCACCGATGGTGGAAGCCCGCCTTTCGATGGCAATTCAGAGGTTGCCCCAGAAACAGCAAAGTTCCCCAGTGGATATGATGGACGCATAGTATCGCCCCAGCACCAGAAAAGTCTCCCTTTATAAATTGCCGCTATCACGGTATCCTGTCCAAAGACCTGTCCGTTCAATAACGGTTCTTTAACCGGGATTTTTTCTCCAATCAAATAACTATCCCGATAAGTCCCATAGCCAGTAATTCTATAAAGCCTTTCCGCAATATTTTGCCGTTTAATTTTCACCACACTCCTTACGCCAGGTTTAGTCATCAACCTTAATCCCTCATAACCAAATCCGTCCTTCGGGTATAAATAACCGTGAGATTTTACATAGAAAAACAGTTCCCGATTCATCAGACCGGGTTCGTAAAATGCTACTATTCCGTTGTTATCAGTGTAACGAGAAATATTATTCACTGTGGAAAGTTCAACAAGCGGGACGCCGCGTCCGGTTTGTTCATCAACGACTTTGATGACAAAATAATTTTCTGACGGCATCTCAGACGATAACAGCAAATTTCCTGCAACCAAAACGAGGAACAGGATAAAATATAAACGGCTTCTGTACATACCTCTATAATGCCAGAACAATCAACTTTGTTAATCCTAAAATGACGGCTTTTGCGTGTCCAGTGTAGCACAGGCATTCCTGTCTATGGTTGGAATAGAACACAGATTACACTGATGAAACAGATTGACACAGATTATTTTATTAAACAGGGGTAAATCCCCGTTAATTAATTTTTCCAATCCTAAAAATCCTTTTCATCTACGTAATCTACGTTCCATATTTCTTCCCCGTCACAGACAAGAATGTATGCGCTACTCCCTCGCACATCCTTGTTGCTCAATTTTTTCCGCCAACTAACTTTTTCAATTCCCGGATTATCCAGAACATACCGATGCTGTCGGTATAACAATATTGTTTTAGTTGGCTGAGTATGGCTGCGCGCTCATCGGCAGACAAGCCGCCACAAATCAGACGGATATATTCTTGTTGCGACTGTTCGCCATTTTTTATCTGGTCATAGCCTTTTCCGGTCAAAATTGGCAACACAGTCTTTAATGAAGCGCTCCCGTTTTGCTTTGGATGATAGTAGTTCAAAGATTTGAACGGTTGTAATAGGTCAATGAACCGCTGACAAATTTCTTCAACCCATTGCGTAAATTCGGGCAGAACGGAGGCGCAAGATTTTAATACTGATTTTTCAAAGCCGGCATTGTATGCCACAATTGAACCGGTGGGGTGAATTGCGCCCCGTAGTTCACTCATCAAATCCTTTCGTGGGTCTTCTCTCCCTTCGTAAATAAAATCAAATCTTATTGGTTCGGCTTCGGGAGTTTCCACTATGTTGAGCGAGTATTGAAACGGCACCATTTCAAACGGTTTTGTTCCTTGAAAGATAGGAAATGGCGTTGACACAGTCTCAAAGTCAAGAAAATGCAATGGATATTCTAATCGGTTTAAAAATAATTTTATTGCCCGGTGGTTTATATACGGCTGTCCGGAGATGATTGAATTAATCCGGATTTTCTGTCGTTCTGTCAATGCGTTGTTGATTGCGGTTTTCAAGTCAAAGTTCCTGGATTGAATCAGGTCTTTCATCTTTTTACTCTTGCGGAATATGAAATTGTATTCTGGCAGTTCACCCCAGCAGTTCTGGAAAAATGCGCATCTGTTGCAATGTTTGCCATAGGTTGCCGCTGGTGGTTCTGACAGTTTGATTAATTTATAAATATCGCTAACAACATCCTCAACCTGACTAACAAGAACGGCAACCCGACGCGTTATATCGTGTTTTACGAAAAATTTTTTCGGGTCTATCTCTCCCTCCCGTTGGTATTGCGGATTTATTGTAAGCGCCGTGCATTTTTTGACTTCGACACCGCAGCGGAGCAAGGTATCGACGTCGAATGCTATTGATTTAATGACTGATGGATGGATTGACCTTGCCGCAACTACACTCACTACCTCCCAGTAATCATCACTTATTGGTAGAAGAATATCTATCTTTGCGGCGCCGCAACTTGAAATGAACACGGAGTTGAACAGCGGTTTTCGTAGGAGTTTTTTAGTCTGATATGCAACCGTTTCTAAATCGCCTTGAATAGTCTCAACATCAAATCCTTGCGGGTATAATTGAAGCGCAAGCCGAAAAATAGATTCATCTCTCCCGCGATTTTTTATTTCGCCTTCGTTCCACAACAACCAGACCAACCGTTTGCAAACATCAAACGATTGGTAGATGGACTTATTTATGTTCATCGCAATATCGTTAAAATAATCCGCAATTTGAAAATATTGAACTTTGATTTTAATATTTATGATTGTGAACCTCAATCATTAGCAAACAAATTACAATTGGATATAGGTGTAAATATTTGTTGAATTGACACAATAATATAAACAGCTTCGTTAAGCTGCGAAAGCAGTTAGTATGAAAATTTCTCGCAAATTTTCGCAAATATTTAAAAACAGTGATAAAGGCGTATTTATCACAGGGATTCTTTCTTATAGAAACAAAAGATAAACATAAGATTTACAGGGATTTTTTATTTTAACAGGGATATACAGGATATACAGGATAACAATTGTATCTTGTTCATCTTATAAAATATCCTGTCTATCCTGTCTATCCTTGTTAATTTCTTTTGTTCTTTTTTCCTATTCTGTCTATCCCTGTTAATCATTCTGGTTTTGCATCTCTGCTCAACAAATCCAGCAAGGCCTGTTCAGGTGATTTTCCTTCGTAAAGCACCGAATAAACCTCGTCTATTATCGGGATATAAACATTGTGTTTTCTTGCTAACCGATATGCGGCGCGGGTTGTAAAATAACCTTCAACAACGTTGACCATTGAATTAAGGATTTTATCTACTGGTTCGCCTTTGCCAAGCCTTTCGCCAAAGGTTCTGTTTCGGCTTACTTTTGAAAAAAATGTAACCGCAAGGTCGCCGAGACCGCTTAGGCCGTGAAAGGTTTCGGGTTGCGCACCGCAGGCAACCCCGAGTCGTTTCATTTCCACAAGGCATCGTGTCAACAGCGCCGACTTTGAATTATCGCCAAAGCCCAATCCATCGGACACACCAGCGGCTATTGCCATCACGTTTTTAAGCGCACCGCCGAGTTCTACGCCAACTATATCGTCGCTCGTATAAACCCTGAGAATATTGCCGTGAAAAAGCCCCTGAGCGGCGATAGCAGTTTCCTTGCAACCGCTTGCGGCAACAACCGCTGTGGGGATGCCACGAGCAACCTCAGGCGCAATTGACGGACCGGACAATGTTGCGATCTTTGCCATCGGCGCCTGTTCCTGCAAAATGGCACTCATAGTTAAACAGCTTTCATATTCAATCCCTTTGGTCACGCTGATTGCTATGCCGTTAAAATTTTTCAGGTTCGCCGTGATTTGCCTGAACGTCTTTGATGGCACAGCAACAAGGACGCAATCAGCGCCGTCAATAGCCTTGAATAAATCGCCTTCTAATATGATTTCAGACGGAAGCCGAACGCCGGGCAGATACCGTCTATTTTCGCCGCTCTGGCGAATCTCAACTAATCGCGCTGGCTCATGAGCCCAGAGCGTAACTGTATGTTCACTATTAAATAGATGACGGGCAAGCGTTGTACCCCATGCCCCTGCTCCAAGCACTGTTATTCTCATCTGAATCGCAATTTAATTTTTTATAGGTTCTGTTGTATAAACAAAAGATTTACAGGATTTTTATTTTAACAACGATATACAGGATAAAAAATAAAATATCCTGTCTATTCGTGTTAATTCCTTTGGTCTGTCCTGTCTATTTTTGTTAATTTTTAGTATTTGCACAACAGGTTCTATAATATTTGAAATTTGTTGTAAAGATTGCAATCCATTTATAAACAAACCAAAAATAATGTCTGTTTCAAATTGCGAGCATCTGTTCAATCGGTGCCCGAGCCTTTTCAATAATTTCTTTGCTTAATTCAACTCTGGGGTTGAGATTTTCCATACAGGCAAGCAACTTTTCAAGGGTGTTCATCTTCATATATTTGCACTCATTGCAGGCGCCATTTGAACCCGGCACAGAGACGAACTCTTTATTCGGGCATTCTTTTTTTAACCTGTGAATCATTCCCGGTTCAGTAACTATGATAAAAGATTTTGATGCGCTCTGCTTGCAATAATCAACCATCTTTTCAGTTGAACATACTTCGTCCGCAAGGATACGAACCGACTTTAAGCATTCAGGGTGAACAAGTATCGGTGCGTCAGGATGCTGCTGTTTAATCTGCCTTACTGTATCAGGGCTGAATTCAATATGCACATAACAATTCCCCTTCCAGAGCGTCATTTTTTTCCCTGTCTTTTCCATCACCCATTCGCCGAGATTTTCGTCCGGGACAAATAAAAGGTCGCGGTCTTTTGGCGCGGCATTCACTACCTTTACCGCATTGCCGCTGGTGCAAATAACATCGCTCAACGACTTAACCGCCGCACTGCAATTGATATAACTTATCGTGTAAAAATTTCGGTTTGTATCCTGTAATTCTTTTAACTTATCAGGCGGACAACTCTCTTCAAGCGAACACCCTGCCTGTTCATCTGGCAAGATGACCAATTTAGATGGATTCAATATCTTCGCCGTTTCAGCCATAAAATGAACTCCGCAAAAGACAATCACATCGGCATCTGTCTGTGACGCCTGACGAGACAGTCCCAACGAATCACCAACAAAATCCGCTATATCTTGAATCTGCGGAATCTGATAATTATGGGCAAGTATTACGGCATTGAGTTTTTTCTTTAACGCAAGTATTTTTTGCGAAAGCGCATCTTTTGCCTCCCGTTCGACAACAGGTCGTTCTCCATTTTTATTCGTTTTCCCGGCATTTGCCATAGGTAATAACTAATATCTGACATTAGCTAATGTCAACTGATAGATTAAGAAAACCTAAAAAATGAACAAGATTAATGATACTAACACGATATTGAGAGTAGCACAGACAAGAATTCACGCGCTACTTCTGTTTTAGTTGAATTTAATTTGCAGGACAGAATTTTCTATGGACATAAAATATACTCAATTTTATCCGGAAATTTGCAACCTGTGCAGATAGAATCGGAGTTCTCGCAGAAATTTTTGACAATCTGAATCAATCCCTGCTGAGTAGCGGCAGTCGGTGTTGCGTCAGTTGAAAATGCCCCTAATATCCGTTTCCTTGCCAACTTTAACAAGGCGTTATCCTGAGCAGGCTTCCAGCGCAGATATAATTCTTTTACCCGTTCTTCTCCCGCTGTGTCGGAGTTTTCTCTTGAAACGGCAAGTAACCACGGCAGCACAATGTTTATAGCAATATCTGTGGCGCGGTCTATCCCGATTAAAGGCTGGAATGTGGCGGTTTTAGCGGATTTAATTGTATAATGCCAATTCCAGAACGGGTCTTCTTCGGGTGTAATTAATTGTAGAAACGATTCCTCAATATTTTCACCGGGCGATTTAAGCCATGTTAGAAAACGAGAAGACAAATCATTCTTAAAAAGCCATCGGGCAGCAAGCGCAATCCTTCGGTGTGGATGATTGACTGGACGCGTTCCCGAAAGCCGCCAGATTGAACCCGGCAATATATAGTTTGAAAATATTTCCCTCTCTCGCCACCAATAATCCCATAATCGTTTTAAATGCCCGTCATTTTCAGGATGCGAGCGAGATAAATCATAAGGAAGAAGCCCGCTTAAACCAAACAGCCGGGCCTCAATATTCCGTTCATCCTGAGCGGGAGATTCACCCAGAATTAAAGGCTTTAATTCTCCGATGGATTGAAAAGCCCAGCTATTGTTTTTATATCCCAACGCCCTGAACAACCCTTCCCATAAAACCTGTTCCCGACTCGAACTGCGGGCACTCATCTGAATGCTTTTTTGTTCCAACCGAAATAGAGCGGCTTCTTCCAGAAACATCCTTTGTTTATCGCTTCTCTTGAAGAACTTTGAGCATACCCCTTCCAATGTCGGCGGAAATTGAAAGTCAATCCCGACGGTATCTTCCAGTATCGCAAGGGGCGATTCAAGGAATGGTCTTAATGGCAGGACAGATATTGAATTTTCTGCCTCATCAGGACAATCCCAGACAATATGCAAGATTACATTGTTATAATTCGGATTTGAACTATGCGAATGTCCTTTCCAATCTGAAATATTTAAATCTATTTCAATATCGCCCTGAACCGGTTTTTGATTATCGAACTGAATGATTGCATTTTTAAAATCCGGTCCTGCCTCTAAATTAAAAAATCCCGGATGCAGTACCCGAACATTGATATTTTTTGTAGTCTTTAATTCACCCCGTTTTATCCTTTGATTGAACCAGATTGCTTGAAGGATCTTTTCCGAAGGCGTAATAGCCATGTCCCCGCAAACTAAATGTGGGTTTATCTCTCCAACAATCTTTTCGTAAATGTTCACGGGGTAAATCCGTATTTTTTTCCAATACTGAGACAGGCTTTAAGCGATTTGACGCCGACAGTGCAGGTTGGATGGCTGAGCGATGCCGCAGCAACGGAAGACCCTGTAATCAAACAGCGCTGGATATCCCATCCATTATGAAGTCCGAGCAATACCCCCGCGCAGAATGCGTCGCCTGCCCCAGCAGTTCCAGCAATATAACCTTTTGGAAGGTTTACCGAACCCTGCCGAAATTCTTTACCATCCTTTGTCAGCGCGTAGGCTCCATTTTGAAAATGAATCACAACAAGTTCGCTAACACCGTTCGTAAGAAGCGACTGCGCAGCAGGGCGTAGATTGTTGCCATCAATGGCGCCATCGGTCTGCCTTATTTTAATACCGGTTGTCCTTTCTGCCTCAATCTCGTTTAATATGCAGTAATCAATATATTTTAATGCGGGTAATACAATTTTGGGAAAACGGTCGCTATCCTCGCTCACGACATCAACGCTGGTTTTTATTCCTGTTTCTTTACACCTTGCCAAAAGCCTTGCAGCCTTTGTGCCATATTTTTTATCAGGCTTATCTATTGTATCCAGGAGCAGTAGATAACCTAAATGAAAGATTTTGGTATTTAACTTTTCAAACTCGATATCTTCTCCATCCCACAGCGCGTTTGCACCGCGATTATGAAAGAACGTCCGCCTCCCGCCTACTTTTTCTGTCATCACATCGGTATAAGAGGTCGGAGCTTTGTCGGTCTTATGAAGGTAGCGAGTGTTGATTTTGTATGTTTTACAATCTTCAAAAATTCTTTTTCCCAATGAATCATCTCCAACAAGTCCGGCCGCATAGAGTGGAAAATCAACGGCTAATTTTGCAAGGTCAACAAGCACATTATACGGAGCACCGCCAGTACCGAGGGATTCACTCAAAATATTTGCTAAATGTTCAGGGTGTGGATACGCATCGATAATTTTTACCTGGTCAACAATCCAGTTCCCCCCAGCCAAAATCCCAGAACGGTTTTCCTTTTTTTTCATAGTGAATTTATATTACATCTCTTCTTTCGTTAATTCTATTCTCTTAAAGATGCAGTTTCAATATTAATTACAGGATTTTTTATTTTACCTGTTGCCTCATAAGTTTTAACCCTCCTTGGGTGTCAAAACTTTTGAGGCAACAAGGATACAATTTTTTATCCTGTATATCTAATTTCTTTTCTTTCAATCCAGTAAATCTGTTTCATCTGCGTTAATCTGTGTTCTTTCCCTTTTCCATCACTATGCAATGTCGACCTGTATGGTCTATGAATTTTTTCTACCGCACTAATTGTCAAAACTCGGGAAGTATATGCAGAAATGCTAATACCGTCTATATTACTTTTGCTAACATCTCATTAATGCTGGTGCTAAATAACAACGAAGATATGAAATGGTTCGGCGGGTTATTTTTTATTGAATTTGATGTTCAATGATTTTGCCCATTTTTCCCACGCATTATTCATCCTTGCAACCTTTTCAGGATGTTGTTTGGAGAGGTCGTTGATTTCAGTATGGTCTTCAGAAATATGAAATAGTTCCCATTGTTTTCCGGGTAAAGCCGACATTTTCCAATCGCCTATTCTTATAGCCCTGCCGCCTTCGTGTTCCCAATATAAAGTGTTATGGGTTGATTTAATTTTCCCATTTATTAATGGTATTAGGCTTTTTCCAACAGGAGGGAGAGTCTTCTCACCATTTATCATTTTTGGATATTTTGCGTCGGCAAGTTCCAGACAGGTTGGCAGAAAATCAATGACGTGGGCTACTCCTCTATTTATATTATTTTCTTTGCCTTTTAACCCGTCTTTCCAATGGATGATAAATGGCGTAAGTGTGCCGCCTTCATAAGATTCTTTTTTCCAATAACGTAGCGGTGTATTGCAAGCGCTTGCCCAGCCGTTGCCTATATAATTCCAGGTTGTTTCTGGTCCGGGATTATCCGAGTTATATACAATCGGTCTATTATCGCGAGTAAAACCGGGTCGGTCAAAGCCCGGTGGGTAGCCTCTTTCGGGAGATGCTCCGTTATCCGAAAGGACAAAGATAACGGTGTTTTCATACCTGCCTGTCTTTTTCAGTTCTTCAATTATCTTTCCAACGCCCTGGTCTGCACGGTCAACCATAGCAGAGTGAACAGCCATACAGGCAGATTCATACTCTTTCTTTTTACAATCTTCCCATCTCCGTCCGGAAGAATTTTCTGGTAGTTTATAAGTCTCGCTATCAATCAAACCCATATCTATCATCCGTTTGTAGCGGTTTTGACTCATTATTTCCCACCCATCTTTGTAGGTGTCTTTATATTTTTTTATATCTTCTGGCAAAGCGTGAAGGGGCCAATGCGGCGCAGTATATGCCACATAAAGAAAGAACGGCTTATTGTCTTTGCTAAATTGACGAATTAAATCAATGGATTTCTCAGTTACAAAATCGGTCATATAAAAATCCTTTGGCACTTCTTTGATTGCCGTCTCATTATGCACAAGGCTGAACGGGTCATAATAATTTGCTACACCCCATATTATCCCCCAGTGTTCTTCAAAACCGCGATTGCAAGGATAACTATATAGTGGCGCAAAAGGTGCGTGGTCAACTTGATGCGCAAGCCAGCGAAGTTGTTCTTGATGGTCTTTTAGCGGTTTAGTCTCCGAGAGATGCCACTTGCCTGACATACCGGTATGATAGCCGTTCATCTTCAATATTTCTGAAATAGTTGCCGCATTTTTATTGAGGTTCACGCCCATTGCCCTTATGCCGACTTGATGTGGATAATGTCCTGTTAACAAAGATGCGCGACTTGGACAGCATCTGGCGCAATTATACATTTGAGTAAAACGAATCCCAGTAGTTGCAAGACTATCAATGTTTGGTGTGTTAATCTCCCCGCCATAACAACCTAAATCAGAATAACCCATATCATCTAACAGGATTAAAACGATATTAGGTCTGGGTGGCTTTGCAGCGGCATTAGATTGGATTTGGTAGCAAAACAGAACAACGCCAAGAATTAAAATCCTGTAAATTTTCAGATTAATCCGATTCATTTTAAAATTTTAGCGGTTAGCCTTTTTTCGTTCAAGTTTAACGATATTTTCCCACGGCTCAACCATAGAACGTTTAGCCCATTGTTCCCACATTTTCTTCATTTCTTTGACCTTTTCGGGGTATTTATCAGCCAGATTATGCATCTCTGTTCGGTCTTTCTGAATATCATATAACTCCCATTTTTCAGGATTTTTTGCGTCATAAGCCATCACTAATTTATAATTCCCAAGTCGCACGGCTTTATTTCCTTCGTGTTCCCAGAAAATCGGTTCGGTATGAATCGGTTCATCTTTCCCTTTTAATAGAGGGACTAAACTTTTGCCTTGGAGCGGATAAATTTTGTTTCCTTTATATTCATCGGGATATTTTGCGTCGGCTAATTCCATAAATGTAGCCATTATGTCAGGTAAAAATCCGTATTGATGAACTAATTTAGGATTTATATTTTTTTGCCAATAGACAATTAAAGGCGTAGAGATACCTCCTTCATGAACCCAGTGTTTATACCGTTTAAGTGGCGTGTTAGATGCGTTTGCCCAAGCGCGTCCATACGACAATAAGAAGCCTTTGTGAGTTTCTAAAAATTCCGCTGGACCGCCTCCCAATTCTCCACCTTCGGCGCAGGCGCCATTATCGCTTAGAAATACAATTATTGTATTTTCAATAATCTTATTCTTATCAAGAAATTCTACCAACTTGCCGATATTTTGATCCATTCGGTCAACTTGTGCCGCATAAATTGCCATACGAAGTTCCAGTTCTTTTTTCTTTTCTTCCGTTAACGATTTCCAGTTTCTTGAATCCTTAGGGGGGAGTTCCCATTTGGGGTCAATTATTCCCATCTCAACCATTCGCTTATAACGTTCTACCCTCAATAAATGCCAGCCATCTTTGTATCTATCGCGGTATTTATCAATGTCTTCCTTCGGCGCCTGAAGTGGCCAATGCGGCGAATTATACGCTAAATAAAGAAAAAACGGTTTATTCGGATTATCGTTTATGGATTCTTTAATAAATTTAATAGCGTTCTCGGTAAAGGCGTCTGTCGTATAAAAATTAGTGTCTGTGATTGTGATTTTATCATTGCCCCGGGTTATACCGCGTGGGTGTTTCGGTTCGAAATAATTGCAGCCACCAGCAAGGATGCCATAAAATTTATCAAAACCGCGTTGCATTGGATATTGATCTTTATTATGCATCCCTAAATGCCATTTCCCAGCCATCAATGTCGTATAACCAGCCTCCTTGAGAGCCTCTGCGATAGTAACGCAATTCCGATTTAAATATCCGCGATAACCGGGCAAACCTGCGTCAAATTCATTCGGATTTTCCGGATCATTTGTCATATGCCCAATGCCAGCCTGGTGCGGATATAACCCGGTCATAAGAGACGCCCTTGTTGGGCAGCAGCGAGCCGAGTTATAAAATTGAGTAAACCGAATCCCATTTTTACCAAGTTTATCAAGATTAGGTGTTCTAATTTCTCCGCCGTAACATCCGATATCGGAAAACCCCATATCATCAGCCATAATCAAGATAATGTTCGGCTTTTGCGCGGCTGCGATATTCAATGTTGACGCAACAATGAATAAGAGGACAATCGTTTTATTCATAACTTTATGGCATTAATATCTTACTCGTTTGGATTAAACAGCAAACAATTAAGATGCAGTTGGTTAATAAATTAAGAATAAAAAATTGACTTAAATTAACAAGCCTTATTTGTGCGAATTTTTCAGAACCTCAATCGTTAGGAAACCAATAAAATTTACATTTCTGGGTGAATATTTATCGGGGTATCAAAAATGGTGTAAAAAGATTCAACAAACTGCGAAAGCAGATGACAGAATTATAAAAAAATACAAAATATCATAAACTTGAGGTTTCAGAAAAAAGGCAGGGTATAATTACTTTTCTTCCAACAACTTAATTATTACGAACCAGGCGGTTTCGTTTTTATCGTCGCCGGCTATTGTAAATAATTCATCTTTTGTAAGAGATTTTACTGTGCGGTTGATTAACTTGCCTTCACCATACAATTTAACTTCTACCCTTGGACCTTCCATTTCAGTTATTTCAATATCGCATTTTTTACTTACATTAAACTTTTTAGTTGAACGTGTTGGAACATCTACCGTTTGTTTACTAATCTCAAAATAATATTTCCATTTAAATATTTTTTTGAGTTTATTTGCCATTTCCTCGTTCAACTTTTTGTAATTTGAATTTGGAAGTTTCTCTTCGTTTGAACCCCAGACAAGATGAATGCTGAGTTTAAGGTTTGCTGCTTTTGCTGGTGTTGCAGGTATCAAGAACGCCAGTATTACCAAAACCTTGCAGGTCAGAACCAAATTAAGAGATTTCCATTTCATTGTAAAAATAAATCATCATCATATATTAAATCTGATTCAATATTTTTTTCATCAGACTTATCTTTATTATAAATCCAGACTACAAACATATTTTCGGACTGGACTCTAAAAGAATAAGAACCAACTTCTTCTGACGTGGTTTCAATGGAAACAAGGTAGTCTTCAATTGGTTTTGCAAAGTCTTTTATTAAAAATATTGATATAAGCGCAATAATTGTTGCAGCCACCGGGACTAAATATTTAGTGTTAAGAAGAAGATATTTTAAATGACGTATGTAATCGAACACCGAGACCGACTCATCTTCGTCTTTCTGGATTTCATTATAAATCCTGTTCCAGAAAAGTTCTCGTGAAATTGGCATTTTTATTTCAGGCTCATTGTTTTGCAACAGGTCAGCGGCGCATTTTAATTCTTCAAACACCTGTTTTGCTTCCTGGTCAGAAGCCATTAAAAATTCAACTTTTTTTGCCTCTGACTGGCTTAATTCGCCGTCAAGGTAAGCCTGAATTTTTAGTTTTTGTTCTAATGTTATCATTGTAACCGTTCTTTCTTTAAACCTGCCAACAGATGGGCAAGTTTTTTTCTCGCATAAAACAACCTGGACATAATCGTCCCCATTGAACACTTCAACATTTTTGCAATCTCTTTATACTCAAGCCCTTCAAACTCATGTAAAATCACTACGCTTCTGTGTTCCGGAGATAGTTGCTCCAGCGCTTTATCTATTCGCGCCCTTAACTCTTCTCTCTCCAAACCCTGTGCTGGATTCACTATCTCTATTGGCATTAGACGTTCAATACTTCCACTCTCTTCAATATGATCTTCAATAGATTCATATTTTTTTCTCTTTTGTTTTCTTATATGATCTACCCCCACATTTATAGCAATCCTCGTTATCCAAGTACAAAATGCCGCATCGCCGTGAAATTGTTTTAATCTTTTCCATGCTTTTATCCAAACTTCCTGTGATAGATCAAGAGCGTCGTTTTCATTTTTTATCATTATCATTAACCGCCCGTAAACTTTATCGCGGTGTCTGGCAACCAATTCTTCAAAGGCGTTTTTGTTGCCTTTCTGGGCTGATCTCACCAGCGCCTCATCATCTAAAGAGGCATATTTGTTTTGCACATCCATTAATTTGACGCCACGATTATAATTCTTATTTTAAAAATTTTTCACATTTTTTATCTTTTCTCTTCAAGACTATACTACTGCTTTGGTACGAGGAAGTTACAATTTTCCCTTTGTGCTGGGGATTTTGCCTGCAATTCTTGGATTAATCTGGCAAGCGGTTCCAACAGCCCTGCCAAAGGCTTTGAACAAAGCCTCAACTATATGATGCGGTTCGCTGCCATATAATAATTCAATATGTAAATTGCACCGGGCTTCGTTTGCAAAGGCTTGAAAAAATTCCTTTGCAAGCCCAAAACGAAATCTGCAAGCTATGTCTTGCTGTTTTTCAGCAGCCGAAATACTTTTATACATCATTTTATCCATTCCTCTCCAAACAAGGTAAGGTCTGCCTGAAAAATCAACAACGCATCGCGCAAGCGTTTCATCCATAGGGACATAACTCTCGGCAAAGAGTGGATTTTTAGGCGAAAACCCTGTTCCATAACGATTTATGCCTCGTTTTTCACCAAGCGCTGTGTTATAAGCCTGTCCTAAAACGAGTCCACAATCCTCAACAGTATGATGAAGGTCAACCTCTATATCGCCCTGGCATTTAAGTTCCAAATCAATGAGGGCGTTTTTTGCGAACAGTTCAAGTGTATGGTCAAAAAACGGTATGCCGGTCCGGATTGAATATTTGCAATTGCCGTCGATATTAAGAACAACAGTTATTACAGTCTCTCTTGTTTGTCGCTTGACAGTTACTTTGCGCAATTTCATTTCATAAAGGATATTTCAATATTGACAATATGTAAATTGCTAAAATCAGCTTCGGGTTACTTGAAGTCCTGTGCTTGAAGGTTGGAAGGAAACGAACCGAGCCCGTTTGTTGGGTGGGGTGCGTGCCAGAGTTTTGACGATAGAAGTAGCTGCCTGCTCATCCTTTGCGAACATTAATAAATACCCGCCGCCACCAGCCCCTAACAGTTTTGTCGAAAGAAGAAAGTCTTCTATCCTGTCAATTATTGACTGTACCTCCGGCGGATTTGTCCCCGAATCCAATTTCTGGTTCAAAATCCAGCTCCTTTTGATGCTTTGCGAAAGCGCCGAATAATCGCACTTTTCTAACGCATCGGCTACATTGTTCACATTTTCGCCAATCTCTTCAATACACCGTAGATGGTACGGCGAGTTAAGGAATATCCCGCGAACAATTTCCTGAAGGATATTTTTTGCAAGCCGAGTAATCCCGGTATAATAAAGCAAGATGCTTTTGTTTGCGTAGTTATGGCCGAATAGAGTATCGGGAAACCAACGCAGGACTGGTTTTTGCACAAGCCCCGGCGCCGTTTCAATTAATTTAATTCCCCAGTAGATAGCGCCTGCCTGGTCTTGCCAGCCGCCACCGGTTGTGAGCATCTGTTCAAGGGCAAGAGTTCTTGTAAATAGCGCATTTTTGTCCCATTTGAGCCCGCACAAATCGCTCAATGTAGCAAGCAATGTAGCAGCAAGGATACTGCTTGTTCCAAGCCCTGAGCCTTTTGGCACAGCGCACATCATTGAAATTTCAATCCCGTAACCAAATTCATCTAA
Organism: Verrucomicrobiota bacterium; assembly: GCA_029572555.1. GTDB lineage: Bacteria > Verrucomicrobiota > Verrucomicrobiia > Limisphaerales > JAKPVM01 > JAKPVM01. The sequence goes on from JAKPVM010000182.1 coordinate 18,176, forward strand.
CTGAGCCTTTAATGACGGGAATTTTCCTGTTGTATGAAATCTTGGTAAAAAACCGGCAAGTGCGAGAGCAGCTTTTGCTAACGCGAACTCGCTTCCGGGCAGCGCAAAAGTATCTAATTGCTGATAGGTAGTTATCCGTTCTTCTACACCAAGGTCTATTGAACGCACCACGAGTTCGCGCTTATTTGATAGCTTTGCAAAGATCTGAATTGGCGGTTGTCCATTCAAGTCAACGGCGACATTTATAACGCGTCCGCCATATTCAAGGCAGTAAGGTGGTGTATCAGTCCAACCGCCAGCAAGGTCAAGCCGAACCGGGCTGCGAGCCCAGATAATCTGGTCTTCCTGCGCGCAAGGTTGAGGGTTGGCAGGTGAAAGTTGAGCATCGCGGACAATCATTTCCTGAAGTCTTGCAAAGGCATTCTTCTCAAACAATTCCCATCCACTTTTCTCCCGGTGTCTTAAGACGGCAGAACGAAACATCTGGTCGTGGACTTCTTGCAATGGGTCTAACCCACTTTTTGAATCAAACACAAGTTCGGGCAATTCAAACTCCGTTTCCGCAAAGATTTTTGCCGTAGATTCAAGGTCTAACTTAAAGAACACACTATACCTGTAATTTTTCAGCATTGGCAACAAACAGAACTTCCGCAAATAATCCCGCTGCTTATACAACCTCTGGACATTAATCTTTTTAAGGATAGCGCGGGCAGTAAGCCGTTGACACTTCAACCAAAATTCCTTGTGTTCGTCATTCTCTTGTGGCTGTTCATTAAAAAGCCATTCAATAAAATCTTCGCTTATCTCATTAATTGAAACAACCGGGAAAAGAGGCGCATCATAGATGTCGCAATTAAAATTTATCTGTGAGTTCTCAATTTGCCTAACCTTGAACCATCCTTGCGCGGGGCGGTTGATAAAAGTAGTTGATGGATTGTCTAATGTCCCTTTGAAGTCATCATTAAAGCCATAAAATCGGATACAATATTTGTCTTCATCGACAGGTACAAAATCCAAACAAACACCCGGTTCTAATTTTAAATGCCATTCGTTTTCAGGGACGCCCGTAAAAACGTGATTATAAGAGAGACGCCAGGTTTTAGGGATATATGAATTTTCTACCCAGAGGGTATGATTTTCTTCCAATCGCAATGGATACTCAAATCGGGCATTTTGAACATACTGGTCAGGATGCCGTTTAGCACCCATCAAACCGAGTTTTGTCTCGTCCAGTTCAAGATTTTGTATATCCGAGACGGATTCAATCATCTGACGAGTTGAACCAAAGTGATAAAACTGCGCGCTATTTAACGGTATTACCGCGCAAGAAAGCGGCAATTTATCGGGCTTAATTGGTCTTGTTCCGAGACCAGCGCCAAAATCACCGTAAAGTTCATACAACTTATCAATGTCTTCAATCCTGTCATTTACAAGCCTTCCGCTATGGATTAACAGCGTCCGAACAGCACGTTCGCTTAACAGCCAGACACCTGTATCGACATAATAAAGATATTCAATTGAGAGTTCACGAATCTTTGTCGCAGTCGGTTTTTGGAGCGTAAAAGCAAGTTCTTCTGGGGCAGTTCGTGGCGCAAAAAAGACGCCAAAATCCTTTGCCCGTTCAGGCGGCATCCTTATTCCGAGACATAGCACATCCACCTCTGGAAGATTTGTGAGTTTGCCCTGAACTCTTAATAACACATCGCCGCTTGCAATCAAAACACGATAACAGGATGAGGCTTGCTGGAAAATCTTTTCATATTCCAATACCTGAAGGTCGAGCAATGTCTGGTCAAGCCGTTGACCACGAGACCATCGGAAAACAGGCACAGGCATTAACGGTTTGCCAACCGCGGAATACGCTGGGAGACGTCTGCTTAGACCGCCGCCGTGAATCACGAGCTTTTGAGATGTCCTTAACCACTCAAAAAAGTCGTAATTGCTCCCCATCTGGCGATGCGCATTTATCAAAACCCTGCAAGTTGCACCGCCGGAACCAATGTTCCCGTTATCGGGGTCTGAAATCGCAAACCATTCCGGACGCGGTTTCTTCTGAACTTCCTCAAACGACCGCGCCATCGATTGCGGCAGCGATAGCAAATACTGAACATTACCGCCTGATAACAATTGCGAATTCATCGCAATAATTTTCGCTTTTCATCTTCATCTGTCCAGAAAATTTGAACGATGGCGAAAGTTATTATGGAGATTCTTATTTGAATCATTATTATAGATATTGGGATAAAATAGGAAAATGAAAAATTTATTACCTGATTTTTGATGATTAATGCGGCAAAAGAGTGTTATCAATAAAATATCAACCAGCCGAAGGATGTCATTTTGAAACTCTGTTAGGAGTGGAAGGATTATAGCAAAAAATTTACTATCATCCCATAATTGGTAAAAATCAAGTTCTGACCCCTGATTTTTCCGGGATTTTTTAACACGTTTTAAAAATCACCTTTGGAAATTTTTATCCTTTTTCACATCCTCCTGGTAAATTTATCGTTATCAGCCGTAGGTTAGCATTACATTAGTGAACGAAAATGGAACACAGATTACACAGATGAAACAGATTTATTGGATTGGAATAAGGAAAAAAGAATTACAAGGGTAAATATACAGAATAATAATTGCATCTTTTTCATCCTTGTATCTTATAACCTTTTGTCTTG
>JAKPVM010000204.1 GCA_029572555.1 Verrucomicrobiota bacterium
GCGGATAACTGGGAGACGATTTCGGTAGCCCTGCAATCTGTTATTGCCGGGTATTTATCCTATATCGCCGTTACAAAAATATTAACGGTTTCTACGAAAGTCTTAACGGCAGAACAAGTAAAGGCAATTGCCACTGAAGAAACACTTTTGTATGTTAGGCTGCGTGGTACAATGGGAGTAAAGGCAGCTACCGCGGCAACCAAGTTACATACAATAGCGCAAAGCAAGCTAGCGGTAGCCAATGGATTTCTCACCAAATCCTTCTGGAAATTAACGGCTGCAATGGCCGCGAATCCAATAGCGGCAATTATTGGGGTAAGTGTTGCGGCCATAATTGGACTCGGATACGCAATATCAAAACTTGTAAAATATCAAACAGAATACGAAAAGAGCGTTGATAAATTAAATAATAAAAAATCTGAACTAAGCTCATCAAGTAATGATGAAATATTGCGCCTTAACATTCTATATAAAAGATTGGAGCAAGCAAAAGAGGGAACTGAGGAATACGCAAAAGTCAGAGGCGAAATTAGTTCAAAATACGGGTTATATCTCAAAGACTTAAAGGATGAGGCTGGCAATGTATTGGATTTAAAAGACGCATATGAACAACTTTCATCCAAAATTCTCAGTGCGGCACGTGCACGGTCAAAAACGGAATTATTAACCCTCGTTTCAGAAGAAACGGTAAATGCTCAAAAGAAAATTTTCGACGAAATCGATAAGCTACTTAAGAATAAATATGGCGAAATACAAGGAGCGGAATACGCAAGGAGGATTAAAATATCACTTACTACAGGTGATAGTTTTGATGAGGAAATTAAGGACGTAATAAATAGTTTTAACAAGGTATTAACTGTTGTAAACCAAGAACCATCCCTTGTCGAGATGTTAATTATGGGAAAAGACACGAGGGGTGCAGCCAATCGCGCAGAGAACATATTGGATTCGTGGATGAACACATTTAAAAAAACAACTAGCGACTATGAAAAATTAGTGGATGATGTGGAGTCCGACTTCCCTGACGTTAATGTAATACCAAAGGTTACAGATAAGGACTTATTTGGATTAAAGGAATACGTTTCCGAATTAGAATCCATACAAGAAAGAACCCCTGGTGTTCCCGTAAAATTATACGACTCAAAAGAAGATATTTCAAAGTTCGGGTCAGACCTTGATTTATTGGAGGACATAGCGGAGAAGTACAAAGAAGCTGGAACGTCCGTAGAATACCTTTCAAAACAGATTAACAACCTGAATATAACACAAAAGGAAAGGGATACTTATAAAAGCGACCTTGACATAGCCAAGGCAGAACAGGAACTTGCACGCTTGACCTTGGAACGGTATAATGCGCTATATCTCATAGAAGACAAAGACACCACAAAAGCAAAAACCAAGCAAGACATTCTTCGTGACGAGATAAACATGGTAAAAGATGCCCGTGATGCGTATGAGGCATATCTGAAAACCATGACAGAGGTACGTGCCAAACAGACGGTGGAAAGCCAGTTGAAGTTTGCGGGATTGGATTTTGATATTTCGGATGCGGGGGCTTATAGGGAATATTTGCAAAACATATACGACAATATTAAGGGCGACCCAAACTACAATGCAGTAAGAACTCTTATCGAGGATATGCTCGTAAAGTTCGACATTGACAGGGTTGAGCGTGGACTGAACGCAAAACTAAGCAGAATAGCCAATAATATCGCAAAGACGCAGCGTGCAAATGACTTTTTTGAAAAGATACTCGGCATTACAGGTGACATAGAATTGTCGAAAATGCTGACCATAAAATACACTGGTG
>JAKPVM010000219.1 GCA_029572555.1 Verrucomicrobiota bacterium
ATTTAGAAATCCAATAATGGCTCTGTCACCGCTTTGGGCGGTTTATGATGTTTTTGTATTTTGTTTGCTATCATAATGTCACCTCTTACGAGGTTCTTTTGTGATGCCAGCATTCTTGCTGGCATTTTAAAACTCCGAAGGAGTGGCAGGATTATAGCATAGACATTAACACAGAGTAAAACCCCGTTAGGGGTGTCAGAGCGATAATTGAGAAATCCAATAATGGCTCTGCCACCGCTGTGGGCGGTTTATGATGTTTTTGTATTCCGTTTGCTATAATCTACTGCTTTCGCAGGTTTTGAAATGTGTTTATATCATTTTTACAAACCTAAAAAAATTCATTCATAACATATCAAGGGATTAAAAAGATTAAATTAACAACGATATACAGTATAAAATCTTGTCTCTTGTCTCTTGTCTCCTGTATCTTGTATCTTGTATCTTGTCTCTTGTATCTTGTCTCTTGTCTCTTGTAAAATATCCTGTAAATCCTTTGTTTATTTATGGTTGAATTTATTTGCGCAACAGGCTTCTCTACAACTTAATAATCAATAGCAACTACTTCCGGAAAACTAAAAAGGCTGTGGAAATACCACAGCCCATTATTGCACACATCAAACTCTCTCCCACTCCTACGGTAAAGGCGGTTTAGCAATCTCGGCAAGCACGTTAGTCTTTGCCACATTCAATAAATAGCGTGCATATTTAGCGTTGTGAACCCCCTTTGAACCGTCGTGTTCAACAAGATAAACATTAAATCGCGCCTGCTTGATGCTATTTGGGATAAGAGACTGTTCTGATGAAGTTGGCGGTTTATTCGTTATCGTTGACATTAACACCGTAGAAAGTTGACCAGCTGAGGCATATTCCCATGCCAATGGACCGGACTTATTTCTCAAAGTCGTCGGCGCATTGCTCACACCCCAGTTCCTGAGCAATCCCACCACCTCCTGAATCTTATTGGAAATTACAGCCTGCGTCCCTTCTACAAGCAATTCGCCAATCTCAGCGCTGGAATGACACTCTTCACACGCTTCAAACCGGACTTCAAACTTATGCCCGGTATAGTTCGGGTTCTTGTCAGTTGGATTTGATACACTAACCGAATAAGTATGGCAGTGAGCGCATTGATTCTCAATACCAAGACCGTGTGTGGCGATTGTTTGCGAGTTGTCAGTATTATTTGGCCAGCCACCCGTTCCGACTAACATATTATATTGCCCCGAATGATGTGGAGACCGCGACGAATCAGCCCATACACCTCCCCTAAGATTATGGCATTGACCACACAGGTTCACATCAGGATTATATTGACTGGCAAATGTTGCCATATTAGTCGGGGTTGATAAATTATAATGATTTGTAGAATAAAGCGGATAACGTAGTTGCGGGTCATTCGCTGTGACCTGATGAGAATCGTGACAGACTACGCAGGTAACAGGAGTGCTTGAACCGTCCTCGCGAGAAGGCATTACAACCGTCCCATTTGTTACGCTCAATTGATTTAAAATCCCAAGACGAACCGAACCAGAATGACACGGACCACATTGCCACATACGAGATTCGCCATATTGATTTATATAATTTGCAACCGTCGGCGTAACAGCGGAATGTCCGCTCTCTGCCCATTCATCAAAAGTAGGCTGATGCGACCCAGTATGGCAACCACCGCACATCATTGAAGATTGCGTTATAATCGGACGAATCGAAAATGGATTTGCAAGATGCTCCCCAGCCGGACCGTGACAATTCTCGCATTGAACACCAAGAAGTTGCGGCGTCGCAGTTTCGCTAACATACCCGCCAGAATTAAAACCAACCGTATGACATCCCACACAAGCAGGATTGTTGTTCATCCTGATGTTTTTCAATGTCTGGTATCCGTTTGCGTGGGCTGTATTTGTCCACTGTTGATGCGCGGCTGTGTGGCACATTGAACAAACAGCGGCGCCAACATAATTATATGGCTGACCACGAACCCTCAAGAATCCCATTTGCCCCACTATTGGAACACTCAACCTTGTTGCGTCTGCGGAAATACCGGTATCAGACCAGGACAGCCCCAAATCCGATTTTTTTTCAACCGAATAAGGTCCTCTAAGCCCTCCAATATCCAATATAACATTTGTCCCCTGACAAGTTATTGAACCAACTTCTACCAAAGGACTTAACCCGCCAGTTTGCGGTTTAATTATTTTGAAGCCGGGTGGATTAGTCGCAATCGGTCCTGCCTGCAATACGCAACCAATCACAAGGAAAAGAGAGACTATTATCGCTTTTGCCCATTGCCCTGCCGCAGCACTGATTAATCTGGTTGATTTCATAACTACTTTTGACTTTTTGCCACATACCACAGCCGCGCATTACACACAGCATTTATTTAAAACAAAACAATTTTATTTTATTTTGAGTAAAAAGGTCAAATATTTATTTATAAATTTATAAACATTTATTGGTTTTCACATTACTTACACATTCCTTCGAAATATTAATGTGTCGTCAACATCCCTGCCGACAGTTTTAAAGGTGGTATCAGCATCCCTGCTGACAATTCTAAAGGTGTCGTCGGCATCCTTGCGACGGTTCTAAAATACTTGGGAGCAAGGATGCTCCCACCACAATTTATATGATACCTGGCTGGCTAATGATATTGTGGGAAAACCACAACTTCTTCAACCGCACTAATCAAAGGATTTTATCATTCAATCCAATGACCCGCTTTATAAAAACGAACTGGATGCCATTCTGTTACTGAGGACTTTGCACGCAAAAGTCTGACTTTCAAATCTTTCGCGCTACTAATCTGATCAAAATTTTTGCGCAGTTCAGGTTCGTCAACAAACCAATATTCGGCCACAAATACTACCGTCGACTTAGCACATTCCTTGTTCTGTTTTAATTCTTGTTCAGGTATTGGAATAACAAGAGGCGGTTCCTGGGCGCTATACTGAAATTCCAATCCATCTACGGATGGATATTTTTCAATCCACATCACAATAATACCATAGAGTCCATAAGTTTTGCTTTTCCCTTTTGCAAAAATAGCCGATGCCAAAATTGGATTATTTATGCGAGCGTATTTGCTTCGAAGGTGTTACGTTTTCCAATATTTTATTTGCACGTTCATTTCTCTCCTTAAAATCTGGATGTCTACCGTCTTGCAGGCTTTGAGGATACATTGGATATAGAGACCGATAGCGTTTAACAAGTAACAAAGCGTTTGTAGTTCCACTAAAATTTGGAACTTTTTCCCAAATATAAGATACATCCATATCCAGAACTGTTTCCAACAATGATAGGGCATCATTCGTTCGGCCATCTCGAAATTGTATTAATGCTTTTGTAATTACTAAAATCTCAAAACCTTTCTCACCGGCTACTTCAATTTGGCATCGTCGCTCCATTCTATGCCACCCTACGAATCCTGCAAAAGCTATTGCAATTAACGTAAGACAAAACCAAACAATCTTTCCTTTTAATAAATTTTTCATAAATTTTATAATCCTCTCAATTACATTTAGGTACTATGGGTTCTATCATTGTTTTTGTCATTGCTTCTGCGGTGGGTTTATTTTGTCGACACATCCCCTCTAATTTTTCTTTCTCTTCATAATTCAAATAGTTGTTTACAAATGGACTCGGAACAAAATGTCCTAATGTATCAATGACTAATTCGTATAAATTGCCTATTCCAGGAGTAGGACCCCAAGGCAACGCTAATGGATTGTACATTATAACATCATCGTTTCCTCCCCATTCTACTTCGGTTGCAGTTCCCTTCAACCCACCGGTTGCGAAAACCTGTCCATCACAACATTTGAACAAGGAAGAAAATTTCCTTTGCCACTTACATCCGAACCTATTTACTTTGCCAGGTTGCATCGCACCTCCATAATGTTGCCAGTCAATCGGCACAACCCCCATAAATTCCCAATCGCTTCCAATTGCCAAACTGTCTGTGTTTGGTATTTTTTTACAGGAGCTTGGATTTTTGGAACAAACACAATAGAGACCTAATCGGTCAATTTTTATCAACGGGGCATTTCCAACAAACTCATACAAATTTCTTCCCCCATTTTCTCCTATTGGATCTCTTGTCAGCCATGTTCCAGCAGAAGGTTTATAAGCACGGTATTCATAGAGAATAATGTCAATAGAATCTACTGTCCGCTTGGTTGAAAAACGGTATGGGTTTTCTCTGGACATTAGGCCACTTACCCGAGTTGGTTCTCCGAATGGACCGTATTCATAGTTTGCGGTAACTTCCCCATTACTTGCACTTACAAGCGCAGAAACATT
>JAKPVM010000350.1 GCA_029572555.1 Verrucomicrobiota bacterium
CAACCCCTTTTGCATTCGGAGATTTTTCAACAATAGGAATATTTTCCTGTATCCATTTTTTGAACTTCATCACTTCAAAACACTTCCCAATAACGGCGCATAAACCACCCCATGAGGTGAGTTCTTTTTTAGTGAATGTAATCTTTGTATTATCGACTTTTAGAACTGATTTTTCTTTCATATTCATAGTTCATTTTTTAGTATTTTTTGTTAAATTAATAACTTCCTTTAAATGAACCATTTATATATTATTATTCAATACAAATGCAAAATTTGGGATTAAGTATTTTATCGGTGGAACCGTTCACGTTTATGCAAAATCGCGTATTTGAATAAATATTTAATTGAGCATAGATGTCAGTATTGTAGCAAAAGATGTTTTTCGCGGGGTTTAGAAATGCCTCCTACGGCAGGTTAATCATTTTTAATATTGAACATAACTAAAATAAATTGGTAGTATAATACATAAACTGAATGTTTTGTTGACTATTAGGGGTATTTAAAGGTATTTTTAATACTGTTAAGTATGAAACGCAATTAAACGAACTCTTTTTATGGCTGAGGGATATTGTAATAAATGCAAACTTAAAAAAGAGATTGTTGACGCGGTTGAGGTTTTAATGAAGAATGGCAGGAAAGCCATAAAAGGTAAATGCTCAACTTGCGGATCTGTTATTTTTAAAATTACCGGCGGAAAAACAAATCAGATGAAGGTAGATGACCCGCCCCAAAAGTTCTCCGATTCTTTGTAAGAACTAAAATTCAAATTTTTCAGTTAAGTATGAAAGAACAGTTAGCTTATGTTTTTGTTACACCTTATACATTATCCAAATCAAGAACGGGTGGATTGCTTGCAAGGTTGCTTGCGCGTTCGGGGTGTGAACTTGTTGCGGCTCGAATGTTTGCGCCGAGCCGTGAGTTAGTTCAGGAATATGCTGCGATGATAGTCAGTTCCAACGACAGTTGGGAAAGAAAGGCTCAAGAATTAATAAGGGATTATGTTTTGACCAAAATGGGTCCAGACCCTAGAACGGGGACAAGACGACGTGTTATGGCGTTATTGTTTAAGGGCGAAAATGCTGTAAAAAGATTGCGCGATGTTGTGGGTTTTTTCTATCCCGACAGATACAATGGGGAAACAATCCGGGATACTTATGGTGATTTGATAATGGACGAATTTGGGAGAGTGCAATATTTTGAACCAGCAATACTTGCTTCTCCTGATGAGGATAATATAGGGGATAAATTAAAGATTTGGGCTCGATATTCTGATTCAGATGGGGGTATCCTTGATGGTGCAATCAAGTATAAGCCGGGAGAAATTCCACAGAAGACACTTGTTCTAATAAAGCCGGATAACTTCAGGTTTCCTTCGGGGCGGCCCGGTAATATGATTGATTATTTTTCACGGGCAGGTTTGTTTATTATAGCGATAAAAGTTCATCGTTTGAGTGTGGCAGAGGCGATTAAATTTTATGAACCTGTAAGAGAGGTGTTGAGGACAAAGTTAAAAGATGCAGCCCAATCAAAAGTGAAAGCCGCTATAGAAAAGGAATTGAACTTAAAACTTCCACCTGAGGCAGAAGCGAAGATTGGTAAGATAGTTTCCCCGATTTACGGAGATGCCCAATTTAATGAGATAATAAAATTTATGTCAGGTTATGAGCCGGGTGAATTGCCTGAGGAGAAGTGGGATGATCCCGGTACGGAGAAGTGTATTGCCCTGGTTTATGAAGGTATTGATGCAGTTAAAAAGATACGAGACGTTTTAGGTCCAACAGACCCATCTAAAGCGCCGCCGGGTTCAATAAGAAAGGAGTTCGGTTCAACGATAATGACCAATGCAGCACATGCGAGCGATTCTGTTGAAAACGCAACCAGAGAAATGAGTATAGTGAAACCGGAAGAAAATAATTTCAAAAAAATTATTGAAGAGTTTTACGACAAAGTAGAATAGAGATTGAACAAGTCAGTTTGAATCAAGGCGAAGCGGGTGGTGTATTATCAGGTTGAGTATTATTTTGTTCGTCGTGTGTTGGCTGCAAATGGTGTTCGATGCAATCAATCAATTGGTCAAGTGTAACTGGTTTCGCAAGAAAGAACAATCCGCCGCGTTCTGTCCCTTTTGTTCCCGATTCTCGTTTTGATACTGTGGCGGTTAAGAAAACTATAGGAATATTTTTAAAGACGGGGTCTGCTTTTATTCGTGAAGCCACTGTGCCGCCGTCCAAATCAGGCATAAGAACATCAAGCAAGATTAAGTCAGCTTTGCAATCCTTTAAGGTTGTAATTACTCGTCTACCTTTATTTTCTGTGTAGACCTCGTATTTACAGGTTTTTTCAAGGTTCAACTTAATGTTTCTTGTGAAAGCCACTTCGTCATCAACAATTAATATTTTTTTCTTTTGCATAGAGTTATTCCTTTGTTGTTCTTAGTATTAACCGAGCTCTGACGCCGCCTTCGGTGCGATTTAAAATTTCAATAGTTCCGCCTTGCATCTCCATAATTTTTTTACTTACAGCGAGGCCAAGTCCTGTACCTTTTGAAGATTTTTTAGAGGTGGTGAACGGTTCAAACAGTCTTGGCAGGATTTCTTGTGGAATACCTGTTCCTGTGTCATCAACTTCAGCGACTACGATAGTTTCATTAGGTTCAAATAGACGCAATCCCCAGACCTCTAAACCTGACATTGCTTCTTCTGGTTTGATAACTTTAGTATAAGTTCTGACTGTGATTGTTCCGCCATTGGGCATAGCCTGCAACGCATTTATAAATAGATTGATTAACACCTGTTCAATTCTTGATGCGTCGGCAAGAACTGGAGGAATGTCTTTTGCCAATTCGTTTTTAATTTGTATGTTTTTTCTATTAAAATCATGCCGTATGAGAGCCAGCGATTTTTCAATAATTGTGTTAATATCTTCCCGTTTTAATCCTATTTCTTGTGAACCGGCAAAGTCCAACATTCCACGGACGACTGAATCTGCTCTTACAAGGGCTTCTCTCATATCTGATAAGACGGCAGAGATAGTTTGGTCTTTAACTATATCTGTCTGACGCAGGTAGTCTATGCCCGATTGAATTATAGCCAGCGGATTTTTTACCTCGTGCGCAACTCCTGCTGCAAGCCGTCCAACACTTTCAAGTTTTTCCGCCTGGATTAACAGATTTTGAGCCGCTTTAAGATCTTCATGTGATTTTTCCAATTCGCTTAGTGCCTGTAATAATTGTTTTTTGTTTTTTTCAAGTTCTTCATTTGCCTGAACGAGTTTATCAGAGGCGACTTTTTGTTCGGTTATATCCCAGTATATTCCTTGAATCCCAATTATATTTCCATCTTTATCGCGAATCGGTGTTTTAAATACTTGCACATACATTTTAGAACCGCCGGGTGGCTGGTTTTCCTCTATTATTTCAACTGTTTTACCCGTCTGTATGACGTGTTTATCGTCTTCTTGATATTTTTTTGCGAGTTCAGGCGGATAAAAATCATAGTCGGTTTTACCGATTATTTCATCTTGTTCTACTCCGAGGTCTTGACAGAATCGTCTATTGCCGAAAGTGAATCTACCGTTTAAATCTTTTCGGAGGATGTTCTGCGGCAATGTTTCAACAAGCGAGTGATAGAAGGCTTCGGAGTCGCGCAATCTTTGTTCAGCAATCTTCTGAAGAGTGATATTTCTTGCCACAATCGCCGTTCCAAGACGCGAATTATTTTCCGGGTTAAACACCGGGATTATCGTTAGCATTAAATCAATTTGGGAATTTTTATCTCTCTGATAGGTATATTCAACTTGTTCATTATGCTGGCAATTTTTCAAGATTTTCAGCACGTCTTTATTTTCTTTGTTTCCATTATTATTTATTATCAGGTCGATTTTTTTCCCGTAAAGATCCTCTTTTTTTATGCCAAAGATGTTTTCAGTCGCATTGTTGCAGAAATAAATTATATTATCATGGGATAAGACAATTATTCCATCGTCTGTTTCATCAAGGATTGCTTTGATGAATATGTCTGGAAATGGATGAACTATATTTTTGCAGGGCGATGAAGATTCGGTGTACAGGATTTTATCGCACTGTTTTGGATTTTCGCCGGAGTTATCGTTTATATTTTGTGTTTTCACAGTAATTAATCTTCTATTGAAAATATATCATAAAGGATTTCGTTTAACTAATACAAATTAAAGTTGAACTAAGGGTGAAAAATCCTTTTTATTAGAACTGATTTAAAATTGGCTTATTCAATAAATCACTGAACTTTTTTAGTTTATTGGAGTTAATGGGTGCGGGTAATCAAGGTTTTTCTTGAGTATATTTATAATTTAAATTAGTATAGAACTATGAAAGCGAAGTCGCAACAGAATTTTAACTTTATTGGTTCTGAAATTAATGAAAATGGCGTAAACAGAAGGATATTTTTGAAGACTTCGCTTGCCGTTGCTGGCGGATGCAGTATCTCGCTCTTAAATATACGGGCTGCTGAACAGGGTGAAAAACCAATCGGTCAAGGCAAAGGAGTGAACCCGGGGCGCGTTGTCTGGGTTTACGATAAAGAGGTGCTTAACTGGAATGGCCCAGACGACGGAAATTGGTGGCAGGGAAACCATTTGAAACAGGAACGGGCAAACGGAATGTTAGACAGGGCGGTTTGCGAACTCACAGGGACAACAAAGGTCGCTGACGCTTGGGATAAACTTTTCCGTTATCAAAATAAACTGCGTGGCAAAGGCGATGTGGGTTATAAACCGGGCGAAAAGGTTGTCATTAAACCGAACTGGGTCGGGCTGATATATCGGGAGGGACACGTCGACATAAAGAAATGCACATTTATCCGTCGGCATAATTATATGAACACTGCCCCGCAGATGGTAGTTGGAGTAGTCAGGCAACTTGTCAATGTCGGGGTTAAGCCTTCTGATATTACTGTGTGCGAAACGCTTGCCTGTGTTGTAAACGAGTTTTTTGATATTATAACAAAAGATTATCCCGGCATCCGCATTGAAGACCAGATTGGCATAAACGGGCGATTTAAGGCTGAACCGTCAAAAGTGCCATTTTATTGGAGTTGCAGACCGGAGGGGAAACAGGATTACGTCCCATCAATCTACGCAAATGCGGAGTATTTGATTAATTTTGCCAACTTAAAAACACATCAAGGCGGTGGTGTAACTTTGTGCGGGAAAAATCATTATGGTTCTCTGGTTCGCTGGCCTGCCCAAAACGGTTATTATGATTTGCATCCGAACTGCTACTCAAAGGAATACAATTTTTATCGTCCACTTGTTGATTTTATGGGGCATTCTCATATTGGCGGCAAGACAGTTCTTTATCTGATTGATGGATTATTTTGCGGGTTGCATCCGCGCGACCCGCTTCCGCAAAAGGTCAAGATGCCGCCATTTAATGGTGGATGGAGTTGCAGCCTGTTTGCCTCACAAGACCCCGTAGCGATTGATTCAGTTGGATTGGATTTTCTAAGGGGCGAACGGGCAGAATGGTCAAACCCGGCTCGGGTCAAAGGGGTAGATGGCTATCTTCACGAGGCTGCGCTTGTGGATAATCCGCCATCAGGCACATTCTACGACTCCAATAACCCAACAGCAACGAAACGGTTTGCAAGTCTGGGCATACACGAACATTGGAACAACCCGGAGGATAAGAAATATTCCCGCAATCTTGGCAGCGGAGAAGGCATAGAACTGGTATCTGTGATACCTGCATAAACCGATTACCGCCGCAACTGTTTGCAGTTGTTATTTACACAGCAAAGCTAATTACTTTGAACGTTTGAGCAGATATTTAGCAAGTAGACGCAAAAAGTGTCCTTTGTTTTTAAATGGTTCAATTGATTCAAATGCGGAGGTGGTGAGACGTTCGGCTATTTTATAAGATTTTTCAAGCCCAAGGATTGATGGGTATGTTGCCTTCCCGCTCTTCTCGTCTTTGCCTGCGGTTTTTCCAAGCACCTCAGTAGTCTGGGTGACATCAAGAATGTCGTCAATAACCTGAAAAGCCAGTCCAATGTAATATCCGAAAGAGGTCAGCGACTTTAACTGTTTTGGCGTACAATTGGCACTCATACCGCCGAGCCGAAGAGCGCATTGTAAAAGCGCTGCTGTTTTGCATTCGTGGATATATTGTAAATGACTTGCAGAGACCTTTTTTCCTTCGGCTTGGATATCGCAAACCTGCCCTGCAATAAGTTTTTTTGAGCCTGCTGCGGAGGCGATTTCTTTTATTATCATTGCGGTAGGATAACGGGAAGTAGGCTTGTATTTTGAGGCGATTTCAAAGGCTATGGTCAATAAGGCATCGCCGGCTAAAATTGCGATTCCTTCGCCGAACACTTTATGGTTTGTAGGTCTGCCACGACGAAAATCGTCGTTATCCATTGCGGGCAAATCATCGTGGATTAACGAATAGGTATGAATACATTCCACTGCGCAAGCAAGGGGCATAGCGTTATTTATTGACCCGCCGCATGCCTCTGCGGCTGCAAGACAGAGCACGGGACGTAATCGTTTGCCGCCGCTAAATAATGAATAACGCATCGCTTTATGGATTATTGTCGGCTTTGTATTAACAGGTGGCAAATACCTATTTAGTGCGCTATTAATTATATTTGTCCGTCCTTCAAGATAAGAATCAACAGCGCATTTTGCCTTTGTCTTGTTTTTTTTAGCGGTTTCCATAGATTCTTTTTATTTGAATTAAATCGGTCTTGCAAGACAATAAAAATTAATAACCTGAATCAATAGCATAGATATTGGAATAAACATAATATATCAACCAGCAGAATGCTGGCATCACAAAAGAACCTCGTAAGAGGTGACATTATTATAGCAAACGGAATAAAAAAACATCATAAACCGCTGAAAGCGGTGACAGAGCCATTGGTATTGTCGATGGTCGGGATTAAATTATCGCTCTGTCACCACTGTCGTGGTTTTCCCTTATGTTAATTTCTATTCTACAATCCTGCCACTCCTTATGGAGTTTCAGAATGCCAGCTTACGGCTGGTTGATATTTTGTGGATAACCTGTTTTATTCCAATATCTATACTAAACATTTAGGTTTCTAAAAAACAGATAAATTATTTTCTTGAATATCCTCCGTTTTTTGTTCGTCTTATTTGTTAAATCTATGATTAAACGAATAACATTGTTTGTTGTTCTATCTATTATCTCTATTGTTCCAGCGCTCTCAGCTGCAGAAAATCTTGACCGCGGCGTTGTTGCAATTCTAACTACAAATAACGACGTCTTTATTAGCTGGCGGCTTCTGGCAAAAGATTCGCCAGATGTATCTTTTAACATTCTGAGGTACAAAAAACTTGATTCAAAACCAGAAGTCATAACCAAAAAAGCAATCGCTGATTCCTGTAATTATGTGGATAAATCGGGCTCTGCTGATATGTATTACGTAGTCCAGGCAATTTCAAATGGACGCGCTTTAAATACATCAAAACCAGTAAAGGCGACTTCAAGTTCTGGTAATTATATTTCAATAAAATTGAACGGCGATTATGTTGCGCAAAAGGTAGGGATTGCGGATTTTGATGGAGATGGCAGATTGGATTATCTAATCAAACAACCCGATTTCAACACCGACCCATACCAACAGCCTGGCTACTGGAAGAAAAGCGAAGTTACTTACAAACTGGAAGCTTATAACAACGACGGAAAATTTATGTGGCAATATGATATGGGTTGGGCAATTGAAGCAGGAATTTGGTATTCGCCGATAGTCGTGTATGACCTTAATGGTGATGGAAAGGCTGAAATCTTTTGCAAGGCGGGAGAAGGCGACCCGCGCGAACCTACAGGACATGTAAAAAGCGGACCCGAATATCTCGCAGTCCTTGACGGAATGACCGGAAAAGTAATTAAAAGGATTGACTGGCCAAGCCGCGATGGGTTTGAAGATTATAATTATTACTGCCGAAACTTACTCGGTATTGCATACCTTGATGGCAAACGTCCCCATCTTGTTGTTGAAAGAGGAACTTATACTATAATAAAAATTCAGACCTACGATCCCGCATTGAACCCATTCTGGTATTGGGAAGCAAGCGGCGAATATAAGAATTATCGCGGACAAGGTATGCACGGTATGCACGCAGCGGATATTGATGAAGATGGAAAGGATGAAATAATTATCGGCTCTGCTGTAATTGACGACAATGGAAAAGGCATCTGGAATACTCGCCTCGGTCATCCTGACTCCTGTTATGTGGCAGACATTGACCCACAACGCCCCGGACTTGAAATATTTTACGGAATTGAACCCGGAAGAAAGAGCAATACAGTATGCCTTGTAGAGGCAAAGACGGGAAAGATGATATGGGGAAGTCCGGAAATAACCGTTCATGTTCATGGTCAAGGAATGGTTGGAGACATTGACCCGCAACATCCGGGTATGGAATGCTATGCCGGCGAAGCCAAAGGCGGCTCAAATTACTGGCTCTATTCAGCAAAAGGTGAAAGGCTCTCAAACCAGAGTTTAGGCGAACTTGACCCAAAGTCAGTCTGGTGGCTTGATGGCGATACAAAAGTGTACATTGTTAAAAATAGGATTTATCTCTATCCACGAAAAGAACTTGGAAGAATTGAGGGTAGAATTGTTGCGATTGCCGATTGCATTGGCGACTGGAGAGAAGAGGTTATTACCTCATTAAAAGGCGAAATCCGTATCTACTCTACAACCGTTCCAACAAATAAACGGAAGACCTGTCTTATGCAAGATAGACTTTATAGAACAGATGTCGCAATGCAAACAATGGGATATTTTCATCCCCCGCAGGTTTGCGGAAAATTACTGCCAGATTTAAAGTAACTACTTTTTCTGGTTTTGCATTGCCCTTTCAACTGCCGATTTCATCAACTCTTCAATCGACCCATATTTTTTATAGCCTTCGGGGACTTTAAATAAATCGGCAGATGGAGTTTCAACTTTGGGGTTCTTAAAAAGCATAGTAACCTCGTTATCACTATCTTTCATCTTTATCTGCAAGGGGAAACCCTTGATATTAGGGGCGTTCCAGACAATCGCTTCTTGCTTATTTCCCGCAGCGTCAGTTGCTACTATTTTATTCTTTTTACATTTCTGCTTTACAACAACTTCTTCACCGAGGTCTGTTTTTTCAAATTTCATTTTCTTCTCATCAGCAGCGCCTTCCTTATAACCAATCTCCACATAAGATTTAAGCGACGGATAAATAATATAGTTAACATTTGATGAAGTCCCCGCAATAGAAATCACATTGTCCATTCCCATTTGTTTAAGGACATTAATAGTTTCGGCAGCCATAGCCTCGCCCTTAAATTTTGTCATATCCAGACTAATTCTCACCTTTCCATCATTATACGCAAAATCAATATCGCCATTCATCGTGTCGTTTCCCTTCTTAATACTAATCGTTGCAGGCGAACTAAATCCTTTAACTTCTTTAAAAATACTTAATAAAAGCGGATCTGTTCCCGGTACTGGCGAGCCAATTTGTCCATAAGACTTATTTTGAATTGCAAAATTAAAAGCTATTGCAATGCCTAATAGTAAAATCAATTTTTTCATTATTTTATTAAGTTAAACGATTTTTGCCGTTTTTTCAAGAAGTTTGCTTTTTAGCAAAAACATAGAACTTGAATTTATATTATAATATACAAGTCTATCGTAGAACAAACAGTATTTGTGCAACAGGCTTACATCTAAAAATAATCAAATTTAGCAATCTGAAGTTTCTTGGTTCATTTAATAAATCCGCCGATAAGATTTTCAGTTTGAAAAGCCTTAATCTAATACAAATAGAAGGTATACTAAATAAAGAAATTTTATACAAATCCACAGTCTATATATTGTGAATACTTTGTTATCAACTTTAAATAGTTTTTTGTGGTTTTTTTATGAAAAACGCATATTAATTTTTTATTATTACTTAACCGTTTAAAACATTGTGATGTTTAAATAATTTTATTATGGCAGATTTACAACAAGCTGATGCAAAAAATAAAGCGCTGCAGGATGTTATAGCCAGGAGTGATTCAGTTGGCAAAGCGGAGAATAAAGTCGGCGCTGACCTTAAGTATTCACCACGAAAATTGGTGCAATCAGAAACCCGCACCCCGCCTCATTCAATAGAGGCTGAACAAGGGGTGCTGGGCTGCGTTTTATTAGAGCCGCAAGAATGCCTGCCGCTTTGTATTCAGAGATTAAAACTCAACGAAGAAATCTTTTATGACGTTCGTCATCAAGTGATTTATAAAACTTTGATAGAAATGTATGATAAAAAAAATGTTATTGACCCCGTTACGGTTCTTCAACGGTTAAAGGACAATAAACTTTTAGAAACTGCTGGCGGCGTTGTCTACGTTACTTCTTTGCCAGACGCTACGCCGTCTGCGGCAAATTTAGATTATTACCTCACAATAGTCAGGAAAAAATATCTTCTGAGAAAGATGATACACACCTGCACAGAGGCCATTTCAAATATATACAATTTTTCTGGCGATGTGGAAGAGTTGTTAGACGATGTTGAAACCAAAGTCCTGCGGGTTAGCGAAGAACGAGTTGAAGAATCCGTTGATTCAGTAAAAGACCTCGTTAAAAAGGCAATTGAACAAATAGAGCATTATCACCAGAACAAAGGAATGTTCAGCGGAATTACGACCGGCTTCTCTGAATTTGATAAACTAACTCTGGGACTTCAGCCGGGCGAAATGATTGTAATTGCAGCAAGACCAAGCGTCGGTAAAACATCCCTTGCAATGAATATTGCCGAGCATGTTGCGGTTGATTTAAAAATGCCTGTCGGGGTGTTCAGTCTTGAAATGACATCAGAATCCCTTATTTTGAGAACGATTTGTTCACGCGCTCGTGTGAATCTTAAAAATATCCGCGAAGGTTTTCTTTCAGACCGAGATTTTCCAAAAATTGTTAATGCGGCGAGCAAACTTTCAAGCAGTCCATTATTCATTGACGACACCTCAAATATGTCTATCCTTGAACTGCGGGCAAAAGCACGCAGGATGGCTCAACGACACGGTATTAAACTTTTTGTAATAGACTATCTTCAACTTCTCTATTCAAGTTCATTCAGGGCAAAGGAAAGCCGACAGCAAGAGATAGCGGAAATCTCACGAGGAATCAAATCTCTGGCAAAAGAACTAAATGTACCCATCATTGTTTTAAGCCAGTTGAACCGTGAAATTGAAAAAGAGAAAAACCGTAAACCAAGATTATCAGATTTGCGTGAATCCGGCGCAATTGAACAAGACGCAGACCTTGTCGGTTTACTTTACCAACCTAATAAAAAAGAAGAGGAAGACGAGGAAGAATCTGGCGGCAACGAGGCAATCCAAATTAATCTATTTATAGCAAAGCAAAGGAATGGGCCAACCGGAGAAGTTAATCTTATTTTCTTGAAACAATTCACCAGATTTGAGAATCTGTTAAAAATTGCGTCGGAAGATGTACCGGTTAACACCTAAAAATTGACATATAAATGACATATAATTGCCAGTTAAATATGGTAAGGATAGCGCTGCGTTTAGTGGTTTTGTTTTGCATTTTATTCTTTGGAACAATCTCTTATGCTCAGGTGCCACCTAAAGTGTTGAAGATTGAAATCGTACACGTCGGTCCGCCTGCTGCAAGCGATACCTTGATAAAGACACACATCAGAGTAAAAGAAGGCGAAGCCTTCAGCCAAACCAGCGTGGACGATGATATTAGAAATCTATATTCAACAGGATATTTTGCAAATATTCAAGTTCAGCAACGACTTGAAGCAGGTGGCGTTGTTTTAATCTACCAATTACAGGGCAAACCGCTTCTAACACAAATTAGATTCAGTGGAAACAAAAAGTTTAAAGAGAAAAAACTTCTCACTAAGGTTACTTCAAAGATTGGACAACCACTTGACGAACGAAAACTCTTTAGTGACGCGCAAGAATTGCAAAAAATGTACGAAAAATCCGGTTACTATGGAACAACCGTTAAATACGTAACAAGCGTTGATGAACAGGCCGGACGCGGCACTGCCACATTTGAAATTAACGAATCACCAAAAACAAAAATTGAATTGGTTGAATTTGTAGGCGCTCAGTCGTTTCCTCAGAAAAAACTTCGCAAGGTTGTCAAAACCCGAAAACGTTGGTTTTTCTCGTTCCTTACCGGCACCGGAAGGTTAAAAGAAGAAGTAATTGAAGATGATAAAGACAGACTTAATGACTTTTACAAAAACGAAGGTTACATAGACTTTGAAATCAAAGAAATTAAAGTTGATGCAACCGGACCGAAAACTGTGGCTATTCGTTTCATCGTTTCAGAAGGCAAAAAATATCAGGTCGGCAATATCAATTTCAAAGGCAATACTATATTTCAAACAAACGAAATTATCGCCTGTCTTCAAATGGGTCCAGGTAAAACTTTCACTCCAAAAGGATTAACAAAAGATGTGGAAAACATAAAAGACCTTTACGGCTCTAAGGGGTATGTTGATTTGCTTGTCATTCCATTAAAGTCCCCGAACATTGAGGCTGGAACAATGGACCTTGTTTACCAGGTTGAAGAGGGAGAAAAGTCTTACATTGAAAAAATTGAAATAAGAGGCAACACAAAGACAAAGGACAAGGTAATCCGTCGTGAACTTGCCGTGGCGCCGGGCGAGGTTTTTGATACAGTCCGCGTCAAAAGAAGTAAACAAAGGCTTGAAGGCTTAAATTACTTTGAAAAAGTGGAGACAAGACCTGAACCGACTGACATTAAAAACAGAAAGAACCTGATTGTTGGCGTTGAAGAAAAAAACACTGGAAACTTTATCATCGGCGCGGGATTCAGTTCAATTGATGAAGTAGTTGGTTTCGTAGAAGTGTCGCAAGGTAATTTTGACCTATTCAAACCACCTCGCTTTGAAGGTGGTGGACAAAAAGCCCGTTTAAGAGCCTCAATCGGAACTGTGCGTCAGGATTATCAAATCTCGTTTGTTGAACCGTGGTTCTTAGAGAGAAAACTTGCTTTAGGTGTTGACCTTTATCACAGGCGGCTTGACTTCGTTAGTGTTAACGAGCTCTATGATGAGCGAAGAACTGGTGGGCGCGTTAGCCTCACGCGCGCGCTTGGTAGCGACTACCTCATCGGTTCTGTTTCCTATACATTGGAAGAGGTAGGCATAGTAAACGTAAATGACTATGCATCGGATGAAATAAAACAGGAGGCTGGGCACAGATTAGTTTCAAAGATTGGCACTTCAATCGCTTACGATACAAGAAACAGCGTGTTATTTACTACCAATGGTTACCGCGTAGAATTCCTGACAGAACTCGCTGGTGGCCCATTTGCAGGCGACACAGACTATTATAAATTTGAACTTCGCGGAGCAAAATATATCAAAGGATTTGGTGAAGGGCATGTCCTTGAAATGATTGGAAGGGTAGGCGCAGTAGATAGTTATGGCGACTGTGAGCGTGTGCCGATCTTTGACAGGTTCTTCCTTGGCGGACTTTATTCATTAAGGGGCTTTGATTATCGCGATATCGGTCCACGCGATTCAACTGGTGAACCAATCGGTGGCGACACCTACTGGTTCGGTTCACTTGAATATTCTATACCAGTGATTGAACGGGTAAGGTTTGCGGTTTTCTACGACGCAGGCAACGTTTACAGGGGTGCTTTTAGCTTCAGCACAGACTCCTATCAGGAATCTTTTTATGACAATGTGGGCTTAGGTATCAGA
Source organism: Verrucomicrobiota bacterium (assembly GCA_029572555.1). Taxonomy (GTDB): domain Bacteria; phylum Verrucomicrobiota; class Verrucomicrobiia; order Limisphaerales; family JAKPVM01; genus JAKPVM01. The sequence continues at coordinate 13,738 of JAKPVM010000350.1, forward strand.
CTTAACCTGCCTATTGGACCATTGCGATTTGATTTTGGTATTCCAATTCATTCAGATTCTTATAATGATAGTAGCGGAAAATTCCAATTCGGTGTAGGTTACTCGCGTGAGTTTTAAAAATGACTAAAATGAAAAAAATCGTCGGTTTAATTATTGTTACGGTAATCCTTTCAAGCTTAAGCGGCTTGAAAGCTAATGCAGCGCAATCCACTAAAATTGGCATTGTTGACCTCAAACGGCTTTTTGAAAATTATTGGAAGACAAAACAGGCAAATGCACGGTTAAAAGGACTGCGTTCAGATATGATAAAAGAGCAAAAAGCCATTGAAGATAAATATAAAAGCGCCTCCGAAGAGTATAAACAAATCCTCGAAAGCGCAAACGACCAGGCGGTCTCAGCCGAAGAACGAGAGAAACGGAAAAAAGCCGCTGAAGATAAACTTGTTGAAATGAGGCAAATCGAAGTTGCTATGGAACAATTTATCAAAAGCGCCGGAGCAAATCTGAGCGAAGAAGAACGTCGTCTGCGGGACAACATTGTCAAAGAACTTAAAGATGCAATCGCTATAAAAGGGCGCACAGGTGGATTTACCATCGTCCTCGACGTCTCCGGTGAAACAGCAAATAGCGCCCCTGCTGTCCTTTACACAAATGGTGAAAACGACCTTACAGACCAGGTTCTAACTGAACTCAATGCTAAAGCGCCACCAGAACTCCGCGACCAGGGAACAAAACCCTCCGATACATCAACCCCAAAAGAGAAAAAATAATAACACGGCTTACCGTAGTTAAAACGAGAAATCTCTTCTGCAATAAAGCAGATACTCTTACCATTTTTGCAATGGAACAACTTTTGCTTTAGGCAATTCTTTGCCTTCATCAACCGCTGGCGCTAAACCAATTACGAGACGCAACTTTGATACATCTTCAAGTTTAACCGCCAATTTATTTATCTTTGAATTATCAGCCTGTTTTTCTGGATTCGGCGACTCTGGTAAAGGTTCAGCCCGCATCACCGTAAACGTCGCTATCTCGGGCTCAACAATACGGGCAATAAGCCTATCATTGCCCTGAATAAGCGTAGCAATCTTTCCATCCTGGTTCACCTCAATCTTTGCAGGAGTATGCATAAACCAGTAAAATTTTGAAGGTTTAATCGTCTCAACCTCGTCCTGTATTATTACCTGCCTCCTATCAAGCAGCATAATACCGCGCTGGACATTAGAAGCATTACGACTGTATGCGCGAGTTAAATCGGTAATTGCAAAACTGCGCTCTGGTTTAGAATCAAATTTTATTATTTTAGCGTTTGCCGATGGTTCCTGGCCGGGTGTTGCATCGGGATTCAGAACAATTGTATTGTGTCCCTCTGTTCGTAGTCGGTAATAAGTCCATCTTTGTTTGCCAAAATAACCGGGCAAATTATAATTATCAGCGCCAATGTCTGTCACCCACCGTCTGCCAAGCGCATCTAAAACAAAACTCCCTAAATCAAGATGACTATGATTAGCCTTATTATCGCCGCCTTTGAATCCAATAAAAATCGCCTTTTCATCATCCCATTTGCTCCTGAAAGAAACGACCTCAATGTTTCTAAAATATTTATCAAGCGGCAATGATGACATATTTGCTGTTTGAGGCAGTGGCTGATACCACACAATATCAAGCGGAAGTGCCCTTTTTATTTTTGACTCGTATATTGCATAAGCAGGTTGCTTGAATTGTTTTGCAAGCCAGAAAAGACAGGGAGAAAATGGGGCGCCGTCACCACTATCGGCATAATTAAAAGTCCTGTTCAAAGGTCCTGTCATATAAATTGGGAAGTCGCCGGCTTTATCGAAACCCGGGATTTTTGAAAGACCAAAATCAGTTCCAAGCGCGGTGTTTAGAGCGGATAGAAAATAGGTATTATAACTTGTCGCATAATTCCAATAACCCGGACCTTCAGCCCAACCGCCGTCAGGCGCATATTCAGCCATTGCAAGTTGAATTGATTTTAACGCATAACTTAAATATTGACTCGCCAACTCCGGTTCTACATCAGCAATAGCAAGGGCGCCCATACCAACACCACCATTACATACTTGATTCCAGTTATGACGAGCGCGAGACCACCAACTTGCGTTTTGGTGAACTTCAATAGCAAGTTTTATCCCCTTTTCAATCATTGCGTTGCGCAAAACCTGACGCTGTTCATCACTCAGGGCTTCATAAAACCAATCATAACCAATTGCAAAAGCGTGCGTCATTTCAGCAGTATCGAGGAAGTGCCGCGGATTCCAATCCTTAAAACTCGCCGCAGCCTCCAATTCCTCATAAGCCCGTTTTACCCATTTCTTCTCCCCATCAATTTTATAACACAAACCAAGAGTGTACATCCTGTTCATAACCCTGCGGCTTACAGAAAGCAGCCGTAAACCATCGGGTATTTCATATTTTGACGGCGGTTCATTGAGAATACCGTTGGCGCGATCCTTCAAGTCTTTATACCATGCCGATAATATAGGATCGGTTTGAACATTAGATTTTAATTGCTTCAAATCCTCCGCTGTTGCGCAAAGGCGCGGGTGCCCCTTTCGTAATGTCTTTAGCAATTCAGACTGTGGAGGAATTGGGACTAAAGTGTCCGCTGCTTTTGTTAATCCAGTGACGCTAATAATTATAGTAGCAAGACTCCCGGCAAACAGTCTCTTATTCATATTCATAACGTTGTTTATTAATTTGATGGATTATTTATTATAAAATTCAATTAAATTACAAAAAAATGTTTTTATATCCATACTAACAATCAAAACAATTTAAGTTTATTTGAATACACAACACACACGCATACAACAGGTTATAACATATAATCTTTGCTATTTATTGACATAAAAATAAAATGTGCAAAAATATTTTATGGGTTTTATGGAAGGTAAGCGCGTATTAAGTAAAGTTGCTACTCGAAAGAGAGACCTGGAAATTGAAGTTTCGTTTCTTGAAGGTCTTATCAGACGCTCACCAAATGATTTAGATGCGTTACGAATTCTTGGAGATGATTTAACCAAATTAGGGCGACACGATGATAGTTTAAAAATTGACCAGAAACTTGCTCAATTGTTGCCCAATGACCCCGTTGTGCATTACAACTTAGCGTGTAGCTACTCGCTAATTCACAATTACTCTCAATCTGTAGAGGAATTGGAAAAGGCACTTGACCTCGGCTTCTCGGATTTTAAACAGCTTCGCCGTGACCCTGATTTAAAAAACCTGAGAATGCATCCTTCTTTTAAAAAAATAAGAGAAAAAATTCGGGTAGTTAAGGAAAAGAAAAAAAAATTATAACCCCCGGAAGCAAAGCAACGTCAGCTAAAACTTTAGCTCCATATTATTACCGTTAGATTCTAAAGGTTTGAAACATTCCGGAGAATCAAATTGCGCATTATTGACACTACGGGATACCTTGTAGCATCGCATCTTTCCAGTCGGAAAAGGTTTCAAAATAAAATCTAATAAAGAAAGGTCTTTCACATTAGTATCCAGCCAAAGAAGATAATCTTTGGAACTCACAATAACCGGCATCCTGTTATGAATTGGAGCAATTAATTCGTTCGCCTCCGTAGTGATTACTGTAAAAGTTTCAAGGGGACTTCTATCAGGCGAGTTCCATCTATCCCACAAACCGGCAAGCGCAAATGGAGAATCGTCATTCATTAAAAACCGCAAAGGCTGTTTGTATTTAGTCCATTCATAAAAACCGTCAACCGGTATCAGGCATCTATGATTTTTAAATAACCCTTTTTGTTTTTCTTTCAGCGAATCTGCCCGGATATTAATCAGTCGGTTACCAACTTCGGGACATCTAACCCACGATTGGACAAGTCCCCATTTCATCATCACACACTTTGAGCCAGATTCATTGAAAATAACTTGCGCCGATTGAGATGGAGCAATGTTATAACGTGCCTCTGTACTGATGTTGTACTCAGTTACCTTGCAATCTGTTCTTATTTTTTCAAAATCTCCAGCCTGTGAAAACCTGCCACACATAAATTTTTTCTCACATTTGCATCGGTATTGATAATTATGGGTACATACCTCATATTAAACAAGTTAATAACTTTTTAAATAATATAAGTGAACTACTATTATGAAGAAAAATTTAATTCTTAAAGTCAGTTAAGCAAGAGTAACATTTTCCCTTAATCATTAGCATGCACAGAGAAAAATATAGAACAACGAAAAACTTACATCTTGAGTTTTGATGATTAGCGTACAAGAAAACGTATTATCTATAAAATTTCAATCAGCCGGAGACCGGCACTTTCAAACTTAGCCAGTGGTTCTTGATTTTAAACTTACCTCCGCCTGTGAATGAGAATATGCGATAGAATTGTTTTATGTTCTATTTACCGTTGCGAACAAGAACCGATTCAAGACAACTCATTCAACGAATAGTTATCAGGCAACTTCGGTTTTTAGATTTGTTGTTCAGATATTAACACTTTCACTTTAACTCGTCTGTGTTGCTTCCTATTTTATAAAAAACAATGGAGGCGGGGGTCGGAATTGAACCGACGCATAGGGCTTTTGCAGAGCCCTGCCTTACCACTTGGCTACCCCGCCAATCAACGGCTAATATATTTAAATCTGTTCGGTAAGCAAGAAAGAATTTTCAATTGGATGATTTACTGATTGTTAGCCTCTGAAAGTTCAGTTTCCAGAGATTGAATCTTTTTATCAAGGCTTTCTTTAATTGTTTGGTACATATCCAAATTGACAGACGCGAGCGTCTTTTTTGCCTCTGTCAATTTACCAGAAGTTATTTGCCATCGGGCAATATGTATATTAATACCCTGTTTTTCTATGTTGTCGCGAGCAAGTTTTTCAGCAACTTTCCAGGCATCTATGGCTTTGTCAGCAAGTTGCTGGATTTGTTTGTTCTGTCGTAGTTCTTTTGCGGGGACTTGCGGCAATTTATAACCGTAATATGTTTGCGCTAAATCGCAGGCGATATGAAAATCTTTCGGGTTAAGTTGCAATGCTTTTTTGTATAATCCAGCGGCTTTTTCAATGACCTGTTCTTCGGATAATTTGTAATAGTCCATTGATTCGTCTCTGAACATATAAATTGATGTGGCAAAGTTTTTGTAATAAACAGGTTCGTTCGGATTAAGTTCGATTGCCTTTTCATAATGGTAAAAGCCGTTTGTTGTAGAATCGTTATGTGCATAATAATTGGCAAGATTGTTCCAGACAGCAGGATTTTGGGGGTCTTTTTGTTTCGCAATTTCCAGTTGCTTAAAGGATTCTTTTTCTTTTCCGATATCGCTTAAAAAACTTGCGTAGGCTATTCTCGCCTTAGTGTGGTCTGGATATTTTTTCAAGAATGCTTCGTAATCCTTTTTGACCTGTTCAAGTCGTTGTTCGATTTTTAATTTTAATGTAATCTGACTTGCGGAGAAAACGTTTGTTAATTGCTGGCTTGTTTGTTTAATCCATTCGTCCATTTCAGCATGCGCTTCGTCGTCATCATCAAGAAGTTTTTGGTATTCTTTCTCAACAGCATCTTCTTTATTTGTGGTAGAAGGGGTTGCAGCGTCGGTATTCGCTTTGTCTTGCGCGACCGCCGACGTTACACACAGAGCCAATATGACTATTGTTATCAAATACTTAATCACCGTTTTAATTTAATACGAAATTTAATAAGTAGCAATGTTGAGTTAACAGCCAAGAAATTGTTTCATTCGTTGGCAAAAAGTACAGGTTTTTACAGGCTCTCAAAGAAAATTATTAGTTGACTAAAATTTCAATATGATGTGTTGTTTATCTTTTATTTGGTAAAATAATGAAAATACGTAACGTGGCTGGAATAATTTTTGATATGGACGGTGTTATTATAAATAGCGAACCTGTCCATAAAAAGGCGTTTGAATCTGTTATTCGTGAAATTGGTTTTGAAGGAAAACATAAATTAAATTTCAATGAATATATAGGCAAATCAGATTTCGAGTTGTGGAAAGATTTTGCGCAGAAATATAAGCCTCATCAGACCTTGGAACAATTAATCGAGATGAAACGAACCAGACTTATTGATCTCTTAAAAAATGGCGATTTGTTTTTCCCCGATGTTGTTCCGCTAATTGAAAAACTTTCAAAGCGATATCCACTCGGTCTTGCTTCGGGGTCTGAAAAGAAGGTGATAGAGGCGGTTTTGGCGCTTAAAAATATGAGGCGGTTTTTTAAGGCAGTCGTAAGTTCCGGCGATGTCTACAAAGGCAAACCGGCGCCGGATATTTTTATATTAACCGCTCGCCTAATCGGCATTAATCCATCAGAGTGTTATGTAATCGAAGATTCAAAACCGGGCATTAAAGCCGGTTTAGCAGCAGGTATGAAAGTTATAGCCATAACTAACACCTATCCTGAAACAGAATTAAAAGAGGCAAACTACATTGTTTCAAATTATAACGAACTTGAAAAGTTGTTGCTGTAACAAAATACTCCGCAAAAGGATTTAAACAACAATCCCGAGTTTTGACGATTAGTGCGGTAAAAGAAGTTCATAGAACATACATAAATTTATTATTATCAGTTATGGCATTCCATTAATGAACGGGAACGGAACACAGATTACACAGATGAAACAGATTTACACAGATAATAAGGAAAAGAAATTTAACAAGGATAGAAAGGATAAAAAATTGTATCTTGTCTCTTGTCTCTTGTCTCTTGTCTCCCTGTCTCTTGTCTCTTGTCTCTTGTATCCTTAAACCTTGTATCTTGTATCTTGTATCCTTGTATCTTGTCTCTTGTATCCTTGTCTCTTGTAAAACATCCTGTTTATCCCTGTGAATTTAATCTTTTTAATCGCTTGATATGTTATGAATGAATTTTTTTAGGTTTGTAAAAATGATATAAACACATTTCAAAACCCGCAAAAGCGGGTGGCATTATGATAGCAAACAAAATACAAAAACATCATAAACCGCCCAAAGCGGTGACAGAGCCATTATTATGGTTCTAAATTATCGCTCTGACACCCCTAACGGGGTTTTCCTCTGTGTTAATGTCTATGCTATAATCCTGCCACCATCTATCGATGGTTAAAAAATGCCAGCCTTTGGCTGGTTGATGTTAGGAATGAATTTTTTTAGGTTTGTAAAAATGATATAAACCCAACCCGCAAAAGCAGGTGGCATTATTATAGCAAAAGGGATACAAAAACATCATAAACCGCTGAAAGCGGTGACAGAACCATTATTATGGTTCTCAATTATCGCTCTGTCACCACTGCTGTGGTTTTCCCTTTTGTTAATTTCTTTGCTACAATAATGTCACCCGCGATTGCGGGTTTTTATCTATTTCTTAACTGATTTTATTAACTGGCAACTGCTAACTGTGTACCCTGTATATCCCTGTTAAATTTCTTTATCATCTGTGTAAATCCGCTAAATCTGCGTAATCTGTGTTCTTCTCTGCCACAACAAGAATGTCTGTGCTAATCTCTTTCATATTCAGAATGGATAAGGTTGTCTAAACCGCGTGGGTCAAGCACCTCAATTCTTTTGCCCTTTACGTTAATCAATCCTAAATTTTTGAAC
>JAKPVM010000351.1 GCA_029572555.1 Verrucomicrobiota bacterium
TATGCACCTTTAAACAAGAATAGAAGAAATCAGCCCAAGGACCGCAACGCCCGTCTTTGTATTTTATTAATCCTTCAAAAGTTTCTGGAGTATCATCCCCCTCTCCCCAATACGTCATTGGAAATCCAAAGGCGTTTACCATAGATAGTCCCGCAAACTTTCCCCATATTTGCTGGACTATATTAGATTCATCCGTTTCTGAAATACCTGCGCAAGCTGTATGCGCAACTGTATGATAAGTTGCAGATGGCGTATCCAATGTGCGGTAGATTTTATGGTTAGAACTCTCAGCAGAATAAAATTCGTTATTCGCTACAGAAAAATGCCAGTCAATTGTAACTTGACTATCATAACCAACCTCATTAGGGAGCGAGTCAATCGCCTGCAAACCTGACAATTGCGCTACACCACTGAAAGGATCTGTTAAATTTATCCTTCCGTTCTGGTTCAAATGTATCAGTTGTTTCATACGATAAATATATTCAAATGCTCCCAATCGTTAGATGAAACTCTCAACCACCTAATATAAACGTCGAGAAATCTCATTTTTCTACTTCTACCCATTTATTATTTTCCCATTCAAACATTGCATCGATGCCCTTTATAGTATTAACTACTACTTTAAATTGCCCATTTTCGGGATTATATAATATTTTCCCACCGTTGGCATAAGAACGTAAGTCCACCTTTGAAGATTTTAACATATGAAACATATAATATTGGAATTGCTCAAATTGGTAGCCTTCCATGTTATTAGTCGAGCGTTTATTTACTATACAACTTACGTAATCATACGGACATAACCATAATATAGCATAATCCCCATTAGTTGAATTATAAAAAACGTCAAATATCTTAATCGGCCAAAATAATTTAGCGATATCTACATCACCAGCGAATTTAGTTGAAGGATCAGATTTTGACATATATTTAAACTCATGAAGAGCATTTGTCGTTTCTGGCATTTTAATATATAAAAAACGTGCAATTGAATACTCCCATGTTAACACTTCATTTTTGCCTGACCGGGTTACACTTTTTATTATATTCGTTTCTGCAATTCTTGTTGTCACAATCAAATAAGAATTATCATCAATAGTCTTTTTAAATAATATTTCCTCAGATATTAACTCAAAAGAGTTAAGTACTAGGACCATTAGTGTTGTAATTACGATTTTCATATTTAGTGTTCATTGTGCAAAATCACATTCCTGTGTGTCTTTTGGATCTGATAATTCATCATCCCTATAATATTTTGAACCGTACCAAAGGTGAACCGCATATTTATCAACGCAACTTGATTCCCATTCGTAAAGCGTTCCATATTTATTACCATAAGAAGGATCGTAAAGTTCATCATTATATAAAACAATAGCATGAATATTATAACAACAATGAGGAGGACAATTGTTATTTTGAGCACTAAACGTGTCTTTGATAATTATCATAAATGGTATAGCAGTATATTCATAAAATTGAAATGGATTTGTTGGCGCGATTCTTTTCATATTCGATGAAATTGAATGCACATCTAAAACATCCACGAAAAACTCTGACCACGCAATACAACTACCATCATGTTGAGACACCAATCCAGCAAGATGTTGGGGTGGATCGTTGCCTCCCCAATAAGTCATTGCATGACCATCGGCAGACATTATTCCTAACCTTTCAAATTTACCCCAGATAGAATTAACAACTGTTGTTTCATTTGTGCCTGATACACCATTACACGCCACATCTACGCTTGTATGATAATGCGCAGATGGCGTATCCAATGTGCGGTAGATTTTATGGTTAGAACTCTCAGCAGAATAAAATTCGTTATTCGCTACGGAAAAATGCCAGTCAATTGTAACCTGACTATCATAACCAACCTCGTTGGGGAGTGCGTCAATCGCCTGTAAACCTGGCAATTGGGCTACCCCAGCGCAGGGGGTTGATGAGTTTGTACAGGTTGAAAATAATGAACCTGACCCATAAACATAGATAGAACCACTAAAAGTTGAAGGCTGGACATCAAATATCAAATCCATTGTCGGTTGAGCGCCGCGTTTGTATTGAACCGGTGGACAATAATTAGGGACTGTAACATCATAGTGTGGCGTTGAATATGGATCGCCGTTGGAGTCTTTCTTCACATCAGCATAATCATTGCCCGTAAATGTCAGCGTCGAAATAGTTGCCTTGACCACATAGACATCAATAGAAGCAGAACTATTTCCAACCGAGGCTGAAACTGTTTGAACCGAGGGATTGGACCAGCTATTTGATGCCCAACTTGTCCCAGCAGTTTGATTTGCATTATTAAAGGTAAGACAGCTCGGTCCCCAATCCGAATTATTACCAGCGTAGGTATTTAATTGCGCTTTAAATGCTCCTTCCTGGCTTATTGCCAGCGCTGTAGTTTCATTAGTGCCAGCATAAGCTGATAAATTGTCCAACCGTACAACATAAACTGAATTTGTATAAACTGTTTCCCCATCAACAGTTACTGTAATTGTAATTAAATTGTTTGTAACACTACTTGTATCAAAAGAATGACTAACAGAATTATTTCCCGGTGATAATGTTTGGGAATAACCCCCTATATCCGATACTTCAATTGTTGCCGATCCTTCGCCATAATAACCATAACCACACCCATAATAACCATACCACCCATAATATCTACCATCATAATCCACACTTCCACTAACAGTTACTTGACTTCCTCTGCATACGTAACCTGAAGGGCTTAATGAAAATGATGAAGATGTTCCTTTCACGTTTTCAGGTGATATTATTTTGAAGAACAACCGGGCGGCAGCCATTACCGTTCTGCCCACCCCCCGATAATTTAATATTAGCAATGCTAATCATAATCTTTTTCCTTCCATTTTTTTCATAATTTTGGCTTTACAATTAAAAATTTTTACTTTTTAAAAACATTGTCAAGCGATTTTTTAAAAAAACGAAATCCCCAAATTTATTCAACTGCCTCATAGCTGATTTTTATTTTTTATCCTGTATATCTAATTCTTTTGTCCCTTTTTTTCTATGCTATGTATCCTTGTTAATTTTTTAATATATACACTAAACTTTTTAAGGCAAAATTTACAATTCAATAAAAATATGCTAATATCAAATATAAACAAAACTGAACTATGAAGGCAATTTTATCAACTATTATAGCAACGTTAATAACACTGAACATCACAGCCGGCGAGGCTGTTGTTGGAAAAGCGGCGCCAGATTTCACCGCCAAAGATATCAATGGCAAGACCCATAAACTCTCCGATTACAAAGGTAAAATTATTGTTCTTGAAGCCTTTAATCTGGATTGTCCATACTGCGCTAATCATTACAAGACTGGCGCTATGCAAGAACTTCAAGGCTGGGCAACAAGCAAAGGTGTAATCTGGTTTGTCGTTAATTCAATACATCCAAACCACCCGAGTTATAAATCTCCAGCAGAGGCAAAGAAACTGGTCGAACAAAATAAAATCAAGGCAACGGCATATATAGACGATAGCGATGGCAAGGTTGGAAAGGCTTATGGTCTAAAAACAACTCCGCATTTAGTAGTTGTGGACAAAAATGGCATTGTCGCATACAACGGCGCAATTGATGACAGACCTGAAACCAGCGGAAACCCCAGAATTGCGCGCAATTATGTCAAGGAAGCCAATCAAAACTTGCTTGCTGGTGAACCAGTCGAAGTAAAACAAACAAAACCTTACGGCTGTAGTGTAAAATACAAATAATCAGGTTGGTAAATAATTTTGCCAACTCAATGTTTGACCTGCGGAAGGCATTCCCGTAAAAATATCAAATATGTCGAAACGGGTTTTAATCGTTGCGGATAAATTTAAGGGAACGCTTTCTGCATTATCTGCTGCAAAATCAATCCAAAAAGGATGGAAACGAAGAAGACCTGATGATTCGATTGAACTTTTGTCAATGAGCGACGGAGGCGACGGCTTTGGCGAAGTTATTAGCCATTTACTCGGCTGCAAAACGGTAAAATCAAAATCGGTAAACGCAGCTGGCGAACCAGTAATGGTTGACTGGTGGTGGAATTCGGAAAAAAGAATCGCAGTAGTAGAATCTGCCCGAGTAATCGGTCTTGCTATGTTAAAGGCAGGAAAGTATCACCCGTTTAATCTGGATACATTCGGTCTTGGTGTTGTTCTAAAAACCGTTTTTCAAAAGAAACCTTTGAAAACATTAATCGGGATTGGCGGAAGCGCCACAAACGACGGTGGTTTCGGAATGGCAAAGGCGCTTGGCTGGAAATTTTTCGATAGGCAATCAAACGAAATCACTAATTGGATAAACATAGATGAATTATTCGCTATAGAAAAACCGAATGACAAAATAAAATTCGGAAATGTTATTGTGGCGGTAGATGTTCAGAATCTATTGCTCGGAAAAAAAGGTGCTTCGCGAATATATGGTCCACAAAAAGGACTTAAACCCGATGACATCCTAATTACTGAAAAAGCCCTGAAAAGATTGGTTCAAGTTGTTAAGCAAAGGTTAAATATTGATTTCAGTAAAACTCCCGGCTCCGGAGCCGCTGGCGGTTTGGGCTACGGTTTAATGACATTCATAAGTGCAAAACCATCATCAGGTTTTGAACTTTTTTCAAAACTTTCCAGATTGGAAAAAAAGATTAAAAAAGCCGACATAGTAATCACGGGCGAAGGCGCGCTTGATTGTTCTACAACGATGGGCAAAGGCGTTGGCGAAATCGCAAAACTATGCAAAAAATATAAAGTCCCCTGCATTGCCCTCGCTGGCAAAGTGATAAAATCAAAACAGATTGACGCTAACTTTAATCTTGCGCTCGGTCTGACCGACATCACTACTCTTGAAAACGCCTTATCCGACGCCGGATACTGGCTCGAAAAACTTGCCGAAAAAGCTGCAGAGGAATTTTGCAATGCCTAATCTTGAAGACCACATTGGCGACATCATTCGCAAGGCTATGGAGATGGCAAACATCTCATCGCCAGTTGTCGCAAAGGCTGCTGATATGGACTTAATAAGTTTTGAAATGTTTCTGCAAACCGGCATCTCCGACAAACAACCCGATTATAAAAAACTTGGCGAACTGCTCGATTTAGATACTGAAAAACTACAGAGAATCGCTGACGGTTGGCATCCGCCTGCGATTAAAACCAATGACTGGAAAGAATTGCGGCAACTGACCTCCTCGTATTCATATAACACCGTAAATTGTTATCTTATCTGGCAGAAAGATAGTAAAAAAACGGCGTTATTTGACACAGGATTTGACGAACATTTGATACTCAAACTTTTAAAAAGGCACTCCCTTGAATTAGAATATCTGTTTATCACACACAATCATTTAGACCACTGTGGACTGGCAGATTCCCTTAAACGAAAATTCCCAGAACTAAAGATTTATAGAGGAGATTTTCACTCGCCATCGGAAGTTAAAGGCGGTCAAGTTAAACAACCGATTAAATTTGGCTCACTTTCTATCGCCCCTATGCCATTACCCGGTCATACAATAGACAGCATAATTTACATTGTATCCGGCTGGGATAAATGCGCACCGCCTGTGGCGATTGTTGGCGATGCCCTTTTTGCTGGTTCAATAGGCAGAATTTCCTATGAACCGCAGCTAGTGAAAAAGGCTATTATGGAAAACATTTTTTCTCTACCTCACGACACACTGATATGCCCCGGACATGGTATCTTAACAACCATATACGAAGAACTTAAAAACAATCCATTCTTCAAATATTAAGATAATTCAACGCAGTCATTTCTAATACAGCGCCAGTGTTCCTGCCTGTGATTTAAATGTGGCGTCGGCATTCTTGCTGACAATCTTGTTGGAAGCATTGATGCTCCCACCATGACGTGCATCTCGACCGGCTTATATCATCCTTAAGTAAATCTATTAATTCTCTGCTGGATTCTAATAAAAAAATTGTCTAATTTTACAGTTATGAAGAAAAATGGAATTACCCGTAGAGAAGTTATCGCCGGGATAGGCGCAAGTTCAGTTACTTTTTTCGGTTCGTTGTTCTCCGATTTATCAATAAAATTGAGCGCTGCACAGCTGCCAGAAAAAAAAGCCGAGTTTGTTTATTGTCTTAATACGGCGACAATCCGCGGCCAAAGGGTACGGTTGGACAAAATTGCTGAAATTGCGTCAAAGGCCGGTTATCAGGCAATAGAACCGTGGATTAGCGATGTTGATGATTATGTTAAAAGTGGAGGCTCGCTCTCAGATTTAAAGAATAAGATAGCTGACCTTGGTTTGACCGTTGAAGGCGCGATTGGCTTTCCACAATGGGCGGTTGATGATGAGGCAGTGAGGACAAAAGGTGTAGAACGGGCAAAGTTCGAGATGGATTTAATAGCACAGATAGGCGGAAAAAGGGTTGCTGCCCCACCTTCCGGTGTCAATAGAACACCCGGTCTTGACCTTACCAAGGTTGCCGAGCGCTACCGGGTTCTTCTTGAAGAAGGCGATAAAATCGGCGTAGTTCCACAATTGGAATTTTGGGGAAGTTCGGCAAATCTGAATAAACTTTCTCAATGTATGTGTGTTGCAATAGAAAGCGGGCATCCAAAGGCGTGCGTTTTGCCTGATGTCTTTCATATGTATAAAGGTGGTTCAAATTTTGAAGGAATAAGACTTTGCAGTGCATCAGCAATTCAAGTCTTTCACTTAAACGATTATCCATCTCAACCACCACGAGAACAAATTAATGACGGTGGGCGTGTTATGCCCGGCGATGGAATAGCCCCGCTTAAACAAATCATTCAATATTTGAACGAAATCGGCGGCAGAAAAGTGCTTTCGATTGAGTTATTCAATAAAAAATATTATGAGATGGATGCGCTGGAAGCAGCAAAGATTGGGATTCAAAAAATGAAAGCCACAGTAAAAAACGCTCTTAGATAAATTGGGGCAAACTCGGATGTTATGCATAGAAATAACTAAAAATCACCTTGAAACTCATAAGTTTAATATTCCATAATATCCTTTTTTGTAAGGTTTAATATAGTGAACGAATAGGGTTTTTATATCATTTACAATTTATTAAACATATTGATTTTCTTACAAATTTATTATTCTATATTAGAATAAAGAAGTATCTAATGAAAGTAACCAAGAAAAAAACGGCGCAAACGACACGAGAAATTCGTGTAGTAACCGTAGAAAATAAATTAGGCATACACGCCAGACCGGCTTCAATGTTTGTAAGGTTAGCAAATCAATTTGACTGCAATGTTTTTGTGGAGAAGGATGGCGAACGGGTTAATGGAAAAAGCATTATGGGCTTGATGATGCTCGCAGCAGGACCAGGAAGTAAAATTACAATTTTTGTAGAGGGTAAAGATGCTTTAAAGGCAGCAGATAAACTTGTTGAATTAATTAAAAGTAAATTTGACGAAGAATAATTTATGAAAAAAATCTCAATTCCAATATTTATCTATGTATTAATTATTTTCACCGCTTTTTGCCTGTTTGAAAACAAAGCGGTATCATCAACTATCTTAATAGAAGCCGAAAGTTTTGATAATTATGGCGGATGGAAATTAGACACCCAGTTCATCGAAATTATGGGGTCGCCATATTTAATTGCTCATGGGCTTGGCAAACCTGTACAAGATGCCACAACCACTGTCAACTTTCCCACCGATGGCATTTATCGGGTATTTGTTCGCACTAAAGATTGGGTAGCGCGGTGGAATGCGCCGGGCACCCCGGGCAAGTTTCAACTCCTTGTTGATGGCAAGCCCTTGCCTGAATTGTTCGGTGCAACCAATGCAGAGTGGTTCTGGCAGAAAGGTGGCGAAATCAAAGTTAGCGGCAAAAAAGCAACAATTGCATTACACGATTTGACAGGGTTTGATGGTAGGTGCGACGGTATAATTTTCACCGATGACCCGAACTATATTCCTCCTGTAGATTCAACACCAAACGCTGATTGGCGACTTGTATTAGCAGGAAAAAGATTGGATCCAATAGATGTCGGTCATTATGACTTAGTTGTAGTTGGCGGTGGTTATGCAGGAACTTGTGCCGCAATATCTGCGGCAAGGATGGGCTGCAAAGTCGCTCTTATTCAGGATAGACCTGTGCTTGGTGGTAACGGCAGTTCAGAAATCAGAGTTTGGCCTCAGGGTGGAACGCGCCGCGGTCTCTTTCCTCGGCTTGGAGAAATTGTTGAAGAACTTGTTGATAGACCTAAACAATGTCCCGGAACAGATGAAGAATTCAATGATGCAAAAAGAGAGGCAATCGTAAGAAAAGAAAAAAATATTTCCCTGTTTCTCAATCATTACTGTTACAAAGTAGAAACAAACAATGGAAGAATAATTGCTGTTGTAGCATTTGATATCAGAACAGGAGAAAGAAAACGGTTCACAGCCGATTATTTTGCTGATTGTACTGGACACGCAAGAATAGGGTTCCTTGCCGGTGCCGATAACACAGTTCAAGAACAAGGACACATGGGGATGAGCAATATGTGGCGTTGGCGCAATGCAGATGGACCGCGAGAATTTCCGCAAACCCCATGGGCGCTTCCGCTTACAATGAAAGATTTTCCATATCCATCAAAATTTACTGGCGAGTGGTTCTGGGAAAGTGGTTTTGATAAAGACCCGATTAGAGACCTTGAATATGTTCGGGATTGGAATTTAAGGGCAGTTTTCGGGGCGTTCAATTCAATGAAAAATGGCGATGGCAAAGATAAACATACTAACGCCGAACTTGAATGGGTGGCATATATCGGAGGCACACGAGAATCACGACAGATTCTTGGCGACATAATTTTAACCCGCGATGATATTGTTGAGAATAAAATCTATTCTGATGCCTGCGTTCCTACCACCTGGGACATAGACCTGCATTATCCTAATGAAAAATATGTTCGCGAACATATTGGCGAACCATTCATATCTCGCGCAGTTTATGACCGCTCTGTAGATAAATTAAACGGCTATCCAATCCCTTACCGCTGTTTTTACTCCCGCAACATTAAAAATCTTTTTATGGCTGGCAGATGTATCAGCGTAAATCACGAGGCGTTGGGAACAATCAGAGTAATGAAGACAGGCGGGATGATGGGCGAAGTTGTCGGCAAGGCGGTTTCATTATGTGTAAAATACAGGAGAACACCGAGAGAAATTTACGATTCTCACCTTAATGAACTGAAGGAACTTATGCGCCTTCCCGGTCTTGCGCGTAAGGAAACCGTAAATTCAAAGGTTGTTATACCGCAAAACATACCAAACCTAACACCCACCGCTGAAAATTCAATTCCTATTTATTCTTTACCAGGAATAATCATTGACGATACGCAGGCAAAATTAACCGGTAACTGGGGAACTGGACAAGGTTTGCCAAATTATGTGGGCGCGGGTTATCGCTACATTGCAAATACAGTAAAGGGCAATGCTAAATATGAATTTATTACAAAAGAGGCTGGTTTATATGAGGTCAGGTTTTCTTATCAACATCACACAAACCGGTGTAGCAAGGTTCGGATAACTGTGAATTCTGCTGATGGTTCAACGACAAAAACGATCAACCAGAGGGAAAAACCGCCGATTGCCCCTGCCTTTATATCGCTTGGAACGTTTGAATTTCAGGCAAACAAAAAATATTCAATTATTGTTGATAACGAAGGAGCCGACGGATTTGTTAATATAGATGCTGTTCAGATTATAAAGAAATAGATGCCTTGAGACGTTATAATCTAAATTTCACAAATTGCGCATTGTTAATAGGGCTTTACCTATTTTTTGGTATTTTTTTAGTCTATCCCGTTGGTTATATGTTAAAGGGCGCTTTCTTTTCTGATGGCAAATTTAGCATTCAATATTTTCAAATGTTGCTTCAAAGCCCACTTCAATATGAGGCAATACGAAACAGTTTTGCGATAGGCATTCTTACCACATTGATAGCCACGATAATAACGATGCCAATTGCACATATAATGACAAGGTTCGATTTCTATGGGAAATCAATCGCCGGTGGTCTATTGTTAATTCCAATGATAATGCCTCCATTTGTCGGTGCGATAGGATTAAAACAATTGCTCGCAAAATATGGTTCATTAAATCTTCTCTTGATAAAATTAGGTCTAATAAATCCACAAAACCCAATTGATTGGTTCGGAGAAGGAGGTTTTTGGGGGATTGTCATTTTACAGGTGTTAAGTCTTTATCCAATTTTATTTTTAAATCTATCCGCAGCAATGGCAAATATTGACCCTGCTTTGATAGAGGCGGCAAAAAATCTTGGCGCAAGCGGATGGCGACTTTTCAAAACAGTTACATTGCCATTAATCCTGCCCGGCTATTTTGCAGGCGCAATTATAGTATTTATATGGGCGTTCACTGATTTAGGCACGCCATTGATATTTGGTTATTCCCGCGTTGTGCCTGTGCAAATTTTTGATTCAGTAACGCAGATTCACACAAATCCTATGGGACATTCACTCGTGTTATTAGTACTCGTATTGACCGTTATCTTATTCTGGATAACCAAAAAACTGCTTGCATCAAGGAGATATGAAATGCTCGCTCGGGGGCATACCGCTGGAATGGAAACAAAAGCCACTCGTGCTCAAACCTTATTTATATGGGTAGGCATAAGTTCCCTTGTAATTATTGCGCTTCTGCCTCATCTAATGGTAATTCTCCAATCATTTTCGGAAAAATGGTTCATTAGTATACTCCCAAATGAATGGTCTGAAAAATTTTATTCTGAAATATTGAAGGCAGGTCCGGCGCGGGCAAGCATTTCCAATAGCCTATTTTATTCCAGCATAAGCGCATTTGTTGACGTGATACTCGGTGTAACAATTGCGTGGTTGTTGACCCGGCAAAAGATACCAGGGTCTGCCCTTCTTGACTCTATCGCTATGTTGCCGCTTGCTGTTCCGGGTATTGTTATTGCGTTCGGATATATGGCTGGGTTTGATGTCAAAATCTCGTGGTTAAATCCAAGAGAAAACCCGGTGATTCTATTGATAATAAGCTACAGCATTCGCCGATTGCCTTATGTGGTTCGCTCTGCATACGCCGGTTTTCAACAAACCAGCATTACATTAGAAGAGGCATCAGCAAATCTCGGCGCCTCGCCATTTAGAACATTAAGAAAAATAACAATACCACTTGTTATGGCTAACTTAATTGCAGGGGCAATATTAAGCTTCGCCTTTGCTATGCTTGAAGTTAGCGATGGTTTAATACTTGCAATGCGCGAACAATTTTATCCTATAACAAAAATGATTTATCAATTTATGGGACGTATCGAACCAACAGCGCCGAGCATCGCTTGCGCAATGGGTGTAATAGGAATGATTATTCTTATGACCAGCTTGTTCATAGCAGGTAAAATATTAGGGAAAAAACTTGGGCAACTGTTCAGAGCCTGATTTAACACACACAAGATTTTATTCAGGATTTTGTAATTTGTTTAGCTTCGGTTTTTAAAAATCTCCGAATTAGACGACGTGCCAATAATGGGTCAAAGCGAGCAAGAAGATAATAAGCAAAATCCTCTTTGATACTTTGAATGAATCCCCTTGATTTTTTCCAGGTTTGTGGGTCAATCCGCAACGAATGTTGAAGGTCATTTTTCAATATTGAACGCGCTTGATATGCTACATTCTTATCCTGAACCCGCAAAACCACTTCATAATCTATTTGTAAACTCCGGGTATCAAGATTCGCAGAACCAATATAAAGAATGTCATCAACCACCATTAATTTTGCATGTAAAATTTGCGGCTGATATTCATAGATTTCAATTCCCCTGCGCAACAATCGCCAGTATAAATTTTGCGCTGCAAGTTTTGCTATTTTAACATCTGTCTTGCCAGCAAGAATTAATTTAACATTACCTCTGCGCGATATGACTTTACTGAGCATCCGTCTAATCCGCCATGGTGGCAAAAAATATGCCATCTCAATCCAGACATTGTGCGCTTTTTTTAAATCATTTATTAACCATCGCTTTAAAATATTACCACCACGACCGGGACCACTCAAAATAAGTGTACCGTGCATATAAGTGATAGCCCGCCGCGCCTTTGTAAATTTAAAACGTTCAAAAGCCGAGTGTTCAAGGTTAGCCTTATCGAACATTTCATCAAAAGCCACAGCAAGTTCAGCAGCAAGTGAACCTCTAATCTCTGCTCCGTGATCACACCAGCCCTGATTTACACCGTCGCCTTCATATTCCCGCGCAATATTAAACCCACCTATAAAAGCAATTTTCTCATCGCATACAAGAATCTTGCGATGGTCTCTAAAGGCAAATTTTGAAAAAGTAAGTGGATTAAACTTACGAACTTTGCCGCCTACCAGTTTCAAGCCGTCCCAAAAACTGTCAGGTAATTCGTAAGAACCAAAACCATCAATCAAGACACTTACTTTGACTCCACGTTTTGCCGCTGCAATAAACGTTTGTCTAAACCGGTCTCCGATGCTGTCCTGACGGTAAATATAAGTTTCAAACCTGATGCTGGAATATGCGTTATCAATTGCCGAAAGCATTGACTCAAAGGCCTCGTTTCCTGTTGGCAATAACTTGAATTGGTTATCAGCAAGAACACCCATTATTCTATATATAATAAAATGCGAATTAAATTAATAGCAAATATTAATCTTTAATTCAATGGCGTAGAAATTGGGGTAAAAAAGAAAAAGAGACAGACAAACAGAAAAATCTTTGTCGTCTCTTTCAACAAAATGTTCAGTTATTTACATCGAAGGCTTTGCTATTTTGAATCGGATTTTTTTGATGCTTCTTCTTTAACCTCTGATTCTTTTTCTTTAACAAGCATAGCTTGTTTGCCAAGTCGGTCTCTCAAATAGGTGAGTTTGGCGCGCCTTACTTTTCCTTTTCGTTCAACCTCAATTTTTTCAATTTTAGGAGAATGTAGAGGGAAAACTCTCTCAACGCCCTCACCGTAACTAATTCGCCTAACAGTAAAGGTCTCATTTAAGCCATGCCCACGTTTAGCAATTACAATTCCACTAAATATTTGGATTCGTTGTTTATCGCCTTCAATAACCTTTGTATGAACACGAACAGAATCACCCACTGCAAAACCAACTTTATCTTTTCGCAGTTGTGCCGCTTCAATTTTATCTTTCAATGTCTGATTCATAAACTCTCACGTTTTTTCTTTTCCAGATATTTTTTGTATAAGTCCGGTCTTCGTTCTATTGTTCTCTCCAGAGCCTGTCGTTGCCGCCATTTAGCAATTTCTGCATGATTTCCGGACAACAAGACTTCGGGGACTTTCCATCCTCTAAAGTCAGCAGGTCTTGTGTAGTGTGGATACTCAAGCAATCCATAAGAAAACGATTCTTCTTTTGAACTTTCCACATCGCCAAGCGCTCCTGGTAAAAGCCGTGTTATTGCATCTATAATGACCATTGCTGGTAGAACGCCATTTGTTAGCACAAAATCGCCGATGCTTATTTCATCATCAGCAAGATGCTCTGCAACACGTTCATCCACACCTTCATACCCGCCGCAAATAAGAACAATATGCTCTTTTTTAGCCAATTCTTCCGCAACAGATTGGTTGAACAATCGCCCGCAGGCTGATAAAAGTATCACATATTTATTATCGCCTTTTATACTTTCAACAGATTCAAAGATCGGTTCCGGCTTTAAAACCATACCCGGCCCGCCACCAAAAGGACGGTCATCCACAGTTCTATGCCGGTCATAAGTAAAATCTCGCAAATCTGTTATCCGTAAATCAAGCAACCCTGTTTCTCTTGCGCGTCGGATTATGCTTTCATCCAGCGGTCCTATGAACATTACAGGAAACAAAGTGATAATGTCTATTCGCATTTGCGGATAACATTGGTATTTAAGATTGAGGTAGCTCGTTCAAAACTTCTATTGCACAGCGCATCCCTTTTTTTGCTGCGCCAGCCTGCGCAAGTGAACGAATTGCATTTATCAAAGCACCATTTTTACCGATAACTCTACCAATGTCTTCAGGATGCAAACGCACTTGATAGACAAGGATTCCTCCCCGCTCAACTTGACTTATGCTAACGTCTTGCGGGTACTCGACCACTGCCTTTACTACGTATTCAATAAACGGTTGCATCGACAATCGTTATTTATTCTCAACAATGTCTGTTTGACTTTTAGCCTTAAACGCCTTTTTTATAAAGCTTCCAACGGTTTCACTTGGTTGAGCGCCGTTTTTAAGCCAGTAATCCACTCTCTCAAGGTCAAGTTGGAAGTTATCTTCCGACTTTAACGGAAGATACCAACCCACCTCTTCAATGAACTTACCATCACGCGGGCTTCGGCTATCTGCCACAACAATCCTATAAGCAGGCTTATTTTTTGTGCCTGTTCGTTTTAATCTAATTTTTACTGACATATTTTAACTTCGCGCTTAAATCCCTTTATAAATTTAAAGGAACTAAAAACTATCTAACTTTCAATAACTATGCAAGCAATTTTTACAAAAACTTGAACCAAACAAATTCAGGTAAGTAGATTATCTTACTTCTATTAAAAAATCAAGCATTTGATTTTTTTTTATCTAACAAAAATTTTTCTGCTTCCTTTAAGACATTTATGTCCCCAACATCAAACCAATTGCCCAAAATTTCGCAGGCATATACGGGCTGTAATTTATATAACCATTGGACAAAGCGGCCAGGTTGATCCTTATTATTTCCCTCTGAAATATATTTCTCAAATAATGGTAAAACATTTTTCGGATAATAATAAAGGGCAATGCCAATTTTTGTGCTTTTTGGATTTGCGGGTTTTTCTATAAACTCAATAATTTTTCCTGTGGAATCAACAACCACTGAACTATATTTCGAAACTTCGTCAAGAAGCTTTATGTCATAAACTCCTAAAACAGGGCTATTTTTTTGTCTACAAAACTTTAAGAAACCATCCACCGAACCGGTCAAAAGATTATCGCCAGCAATGATAACCAAATCCGTATTAATATTTTTATTTTTTATTACAAATTGAATATCCCCAATCGCGCCCAGTTTGTTTGATTCGTCGGTTGAACCATCATTAATAAGTTCAATCGGGATCCTTGATTTGTTTGATGGGTAGGAATTTAACCATTCCTTAAAACAGTCATAGTATCTTGCATTAGAAACCACATAAATTTTTTCTAACCCCCGTAATGGAATTAACTTTTCAATTACATAATCAATCATAGGCTTGCCCGCAACTTTTAAGAGGCATTTTGATTGTGTAAGTGTTACTGGATACAACCGCGTAGCGTAACCCGCTGCTAAAACTAATCCTACCATTACCTTTCCCTGTTTAATTAATGGTTACTATTTTTGTTGTTTTCAATATGTTCAAACATCTCTGGTGCAATTGATCGTGAATACTCGTTGCATTTATTTAAAATATCGGTTGCCGATTCAGATTCAATTGCGAATTCAGCCAGAGCCTGCGCTTCACTTAAAAGCATTTTTCTTATAATATATTTTATCTGAGGAACAACTGCTATGGCAACACTTAACTCATCAACTCCAAGCCCGATTAAAAGGGGAACCAGAGAAACGTCGCCAGCCATTTCCCCGCAAACGCACACCGTGATACCTTTTTTATGCGCGGATTCAACAACAACTTTTATCATCTTAAGTATTGCCGGACTGGTGGGTTGGTAAAGGTAAGCAACCTTTTCATTCAATCTATCAATTGCAAGTGAGTATTGTATTAAGTCATTTGTTCCGAGGCTGAAAAACCGAGCATATTTTGCGAGCGTGTCTGCAATCATTACAGCAGACGGAACTTCCACCATTATCCCGATATCAATTGAGTTGTTAATTTGTTTACCTTCGGATAGAAGTTGATTTTTACACTCTTCTACAATTTGATTTGCCTCTATAACCTCTTCAAGCCTGCTTATCATCGGATACATCATTTTTACATTGCCAGCGGAACTGGCGCGTAAAATTGCCCTTAACTGAGCGCGAAATATATCTTTTTGTTCCAAACAAAACCGTATTGCCCGACAGCCAAGAAATGAATTCACTTCTTGCGGTTTGTCTTCTGATATAAACTTGTCACCGCCAATATCAAGTGTGCGAATAACTACCGGATTCGGTTTTAATGCATTTGCAACTTTATAATACGCTTCGTATTGTTCTTCCTCGTTCGGAATATCCTTTCGGTTCAGAAATAGATATTCGGTTCTAAAAAGTCCGATACCTTCAGCACCAAATTTAAAAACATTGTCCACCTCTTCGGCTCGTTCAATATTAGCTAAAAGCCTTACCCTTTTGCCATCTAATGTTATAGGAACCTTATCCATTAAATCCGCAAGCCTCTCCTGTAAATCTGCCTTTTTCTTTGCAAATTTTCCATAAATATAAAGGGCGTAATCGGTAGGATTTATTATTAAAATCCCGTCGTGTCCATCAAGCAGTGCAAACTGTCCGGTTGAAAGTTGAAAACTCGCATCCTGAAGTCCAACTATGGCCGGAATTTGCAAAGACCGAGCTAAAATTGCCGTGTGTGATGTTTGACTACCAAGATCTGTGGCAAATCCAAGCACCTTATTTCTATCAAGCATCGCTGTTATAGAAGGAGAAAGGTTGTGGCACACTATAATGCACGGTTCCTGCAGGTTAGATAGAAAACTCTCTTGTTCCCGTCCAAGTAGATTGTTTAAAACTCTGTTTCTTACATCTTGAATGTCGGCAACCCGTTCGCGCAAGAGTTCGTCTTTAATAGCGCTCAACGCTTTAATGTATTTTTCAGAAGCCAAATGAAAAGCGTATTCAGCGCAATAATTCTCATCACTAATTACAGATGTAACTTCTTCAATCAGCAGAGGATCTTCAAGCATAAGAATGTGAGCGTCAAATATACATGCGTCCTTGCTCCCCATTTTCTCAAAGACCTTTTTCTGTGTCTCAAGAATTTGCCCTCTTGTCTTTATTAGCGCATTCTGAAATCGTTTAATTTGAGATTCAACCTCCGCTGGAGTTATCCTTCGACATTCAACTTTTGGCTGAATTCTGCCAATGACAAGTATTTTACCTTGACATAAACCAGCCGAAACTGGTATGCCTTTTAAAACTATTTCACCTAAACTTGCATTTGGCATTGTTATTCCTTCAAATCCATTTTATTAAATCCCGTCTCAACAATAAACGCAACAATGAGACAAATTCCACATCAAAATGTCAATAAAATAAACTAATTTATCGCTTGTTAAATCAGCGAATATAAATAATGCGAGAGGTATAGTTCTCTCGAATTCATTAAGGATAAATAAAAATGTGGGTGTGTTTTACGACTTATCGCCAATGTATTTATTACATCAAGAACACTCTTCTGCATCTTTACAAACGATTGTGTCTTTGTGTGCCCATTCTTCTCTTGGATTGGGATAATCAAGCGTATAATGTAATCCCCTGCTCTCTTTTCTTTGTAAAGCGCAATTTATTATTAATTCTGCAACAATAGCGATATTTCGGAGTTCTAAGAGGTCGCTTGTTACAGTAAAATCCCAGTAATATTGTTGAATTTCTTCCTGCAAATT
>JAKPVM010000285.1 GCA_029572555.1 Verrucomicrobiota bacterium
CGGGACCCGTCAAGGGTATATAAACGGCTCCTGGGGTCGCCGCCCTTGACAGAACCCGACTCAATCCCGAAAAGTGGTTTACAATGGAAACAACTAAACTTAGTAACCAATCCCGGTTGTCGAAAAAAGGGGAGTATCATAATGAAATACCTAATTCAACACGATAAAAACCATAATACAACATTTTGATAGGGCATAAAGTCCCATTACGTCTTAGTACACTTCAAATCTGTCGCAATTTAAGATAATTTTGAATGCTAACAATGAAATTGGGGAAAGAAAGTTATGAAAATAGACTCTATTATTCTAAGTGTCAATTTATCAGTAATTTTAAATTCTCTATTTTTCAAAATATTTTAACAATGTAAAGTATAGTTCCAAAAATTTATTTGACCCCGCGAGTTTTATAATTTTTGTAAGATTACAAATCACGTCATACTCGTTGATAATAACCTCCCATATTTAATTTGCCGCCGACACATCAAAAGCAGATTTTTTTATCAAGATCGGTTTGAATTATGGAGTAGAAACATTATTTTTGTGGTACATAATTATTCCCCGATATGAAATTTGTAGATAGAACAGAAGAACAAGAGCGACTCTTGGCAGCCATAAACAGTCAATCGCCATCCTTTGTGGTGGTGTATGGGAGACGACGCATCGGGAAATCAACGTTAATCAAAAAAGTGCTTTCCTCTGCTGACGTATATTTTATGGCAGATCAAACAGAACGGGCACACCAAATTGAATTGTTGGCGAAAGGAATAGGCATGCGATTTGAAGGCTTTGACCGAGTTATATACCCGGATTGGGAAGCGTTGTTCGAAGGATTAAACCATCGGGCAACAAATCGATTTACATTATGCTTGGACGAGTTTCCCTATTTAGCAAAAAGTTCATCTGAACTTCCCTCTCTGCTTCAAAAAATAATTGATGCAAAAACGCTCCAATACAATATCATTATTTGTGGCTCATCGCAACAATTAATGGAGGGATTAGCGCTTGACAGCACATCGCCTCTTTATGGACGCGCCAATCAGGTTTTAAAAATCTTACCCATTGGTATCAAATATCTTCAAGAACTGCTGGGAGCCACACCTGCCGAAACTGTTGAAGAGTATTCCGTGTGGGGCGGTGTGCCAAGATATTGGGAAATCCGTTTACAAAGCGCTTCGTTGGAGGAATCAATAACATGTAATCTACTCCATGCGCAAGGCACTTTATTCGAAGAGCCTTACCGATTATTTATCGACGATATGCGCGATATTGTACAGGCATCTACCCTGCTTTCGCTTATCGGAAACGGCGCAAACCGAATTTCAGAAATTGCGGCAAGGGCAAACAAACCCGCTACAAGCCTATCCGGTCCGTTAGACAGACTGATAACATTGGGCTATATCGTGCGCGAAATCCCTTACGGAGACAATCCCAAGAACAGTAAAAA
>JAKPVM010000293.1 GCA_029572555.1 Verrucomicrobiota bacterium
AGTGGTGAATAAAGCGGCTTATACCTGCCTGGGCGTTGATTTAAAAGGACGCAAGGATGTTTTGGGTCTCTGGGTCGGCGAAAACGAAGGCGCCCATTACTGGCTCGGTATTATGAATGAATTAAAGAACCGGGGCGTTGAGGATATTTTGATTGCCTGTGTTGACGGTTTGAAGGGATTTCCGGAAGCGATTAACAGCGCTTTTCCGAAAACAGAGACGCAACTCTGCATCGTTCATATGATTCGCAATTCTCTCAAATATGTGGGGTCAAAATATCAGAAAGAATTTATTGCCGATCTGAAAACGGTTTATAAAGCGCCCAGTGAAGACAAGGCTGCTTACGAACTGGATAAGCTGATTGCCAAATGGGGACAAAAATATCCGCTAGCAGTAAATCCCTGGAAGAATCACTGGACGCATGTGTCGACTTTTTTCAAATATCCCGAACACATCCGCAAAATCATTTATACGACAAACGCCTTGGAGGGACTGCACCGTCAACTGCGCAAGGTAACAAAAAACCGGTCGGTTTTTCCCAATGATGAAGCGCTGACAAAAATATTATACTTGGCGATTCAGGATGTAATGAAAAAATGGACGATGCCTTTGGCCAACTGGGCTTTGACAATCTCCCAGTTGGCTGTTATGTATGAGGGCCGATTTGATTTGGCAGAAATATGAACAAAATTCCATTTACACAGATTAGTTTACAGTCTCTTTTTCAGTTTAAAGAAGTTGACGATTACCGTTTATAAGGTTCACATAAAGAGGCAGAGCCGTTGCTGACCCTGCCTCTTTTTTGCAACATCGTAATAGCTTGCTCCTTTCCTCAACCAAATGAATTTCTCTCTCGTGATGCTGTAATGTTTCATAACTATTTCCTCCTTTTTTATGGTTAATAAACTACCCCACTATAATTTGCTGGGAATACTGATCTGAAGATTGATGATGATAACGGCTGTAATGGGATGCGAACTGAAATAATTAAATTATTATTTTCATACTTGTTTTTTTCACTAATATTGTATCATAAAATCAAACAAAAGTCAAGTTAAATATATGATATTATTACACTAATATAATTATGTTCTATTTGACATGCCGACAGTAAGCAATAAAAAAGCCCCATCACAATGGCGGGGCGAATAAAAATTATACTATTTGGCTGTACCTTAATTTAGTATCATATAACACTTATGCTTCGCTAAATTACCACCCGGATAGACTTCCCAAAACCGGCAGAATCAAATAAATGTCCGAAGTAACTTTTAGTCATCTCAAGCGTCTTTGTGCAGTAATGTCGTTCAATCATCAATGAGCCAGCATCGGAAGAAAGTCCCAAGGATTTATTGCACAGCTCATTTAGTCG
>JAKPVM010000300.1 GCA_029572555.1 Verrucomicrobiota bacterium
AGCGATGTTTTGCCGCTTAATTGCATACTAAATGTAAGGGCGGTGTTGTATGTGATTTGTGAAGAACGTTGCATTGCCTCAAGGATTTCTGCGTTGATTTTGGAATAGCCCTGACTGAATTCAAGGAGGCTTTTTGTGAACGGGAGAAAGAAATAGCCGTTGACGATATGGTCTGTGTAGTTTTGGTCGGTGTGTGAGGTGTATTGGTTGACCCCTGCGCCGTAATCAAAATAAGCAAATTTTCCGGGCCAATTTTCGGGGTCGGTGATGATGGATGTTCTTCTTGGGCCAACGATTCTGCCTGCTGCGCGCGTGGAGATGATGTAGTCTTTGTCTCCGGCAACGGTAAATATGCCCGGCAGGAATGTCCAGATGAAATCGGATTTTTCGTTGCGGGTTGAGGTAAATATGTTGTCGTCATACACAGATTTAAAGCCAAGACGCGGGTAAAAATTGACCGGACCGAGCCGTAAGTCAGGGAGTTCGAACGGCTTATTGTAATCTGTAACCTCAGTTACATAAGGGTTATCAGAGTTGTTTGACATTTGTTCAGCGGCAAAGGTGTTGATTGATAAAAGGATCAGTAGCAGGTAAGTAGGTAATAGATAGGATATAAGGCATAGATTTTGTGTATCCTTGTCCATTCTTTTGTTGTTTTTTCCCATCTATGTATCCCCGCATTTTCGGCATTTATTTTTCTTAACCCAATCTACAAACCCTTTATATCTGCGTTAATCTATGTTTCTGTGTTGTGTTCGTCTATCTGCGTTAATCTGCGAGAACATTTTTGTTCTTTATTCCAATCCTGCAAATCCTTTGTATCTGTGTCATCTGCGTCCGTTCCAGAACACAGACAACAATGTTTATGGATACGGTTGAAGAAAATAATAGTTTTTGACTTGGATGCATTTAAGAAAATTTTAAACAACGCTACCGCACTTGGTTGCAATTATCACCAATTAAAACAATCAGACACATCATTACTTATACTTTTATTTCCTGCTCAATATTTGCAAGTAAAAATTTAGAATAACTGACATATTAGTAGAACTTACCTGACAATTTTCAAATCTCCTTAGATACCCACACCCCCACCACACGGACGTGTTGAACATAACTTTTTTGCAATTCACAGAAAACTCTACATTAACTTTTATAGAACTACATAAATCAAAATCTGTTTTTTAAGGCGATGAATAATTTCTTCCAGCGCCGGGTTGAATAGGATCGGTATTCTCTGGTGTTATATTATTAACTGGCGGAGACGGAAGGGTAATGGGTATAATTGTCGGTCCACCGAGACTGTTTTTTACGCCCTCAGCGCTGCTGGAACCAGAAGACACTAATTTTTCAGCTGCGGCAATAGCATTTTTGGCTTTCTGATTAGCCGTAGCAGTTTTTTGAATAGATGTAGATGATACAATGGTTGAAGCATTATTTTGATTTTCTAAGGCATTTAAGACTTGAATTCTGCGGTTTTCTATTGCCTGCGTTTTTGCCTCGGCAATTACTGATTTTTCCACATATTCCATAACTATTGGAACTGAGTTAGATGTCACTGTAGATACAGCTTTATCAATGTGTATATTGAGTTGAGGAAGCCCAGCCTTGACACCATTTAATATTTCTATGGTCTTATTTGGGACTTCTTTATCTGCAAGACGCGCAATCACAGAGAAATATTCAGGACGAGCCTTAACAGCAACTCTTACTAATTCCTCAACCTTGGATGGCGCTGCTGCCAATGAGGCTTTGGTTAATGGTAAAATTTCATCGGGCTTTGCATTTATTGATTCGTTTAAAACAACAGGCGCAACATCAGGACTTGTTTTGCAGATGGAACTTGCGACATAAGGAAGGGCACCGGAATTTACAAATCTTGCCGCCATTCGGATAGTATCAGAAGCAACTTCAGCGCGTTTTTCTTGTGGCGCTTGCGCAACGATTTGAGACGCTGCCGCAGGCAACTCTAATACTGACACATCTTTAAGCGACGCTGGCGAATTAACAACATTTGCGTTGATTTGGCATTGTGCAAGAAATAAAATTGTTGCACATGCAACACCGCTAAAAATGTGCGCCCCCACTTTAACAATATTTTTATCTTTCATAATTTGTTTCCTTTCTGGTACTATCTTGTTAAAATATTTAACAAAAAACAATATTTGTCAACATTTTTTTAAAAATATTTTAGAAACCTGAATCATTAGCATAGATATTGAAATAATATAGATTATCCATAAAATATCAACCAGCTTAAGGCTGGCATCCTGAACCTCCGTAGGAGTGGAAGGATTATAGCATAGAAATTAACATAGAGGAAAATCACAGCAGTGGTGAGAGAGCGATAATTTAGAACTCCAATAACGGCTCTGTCACCTCCTGTCGGAGGTTAGATTTGAAGTCGTATCTTTTTTGCTATAATCCTGCCACCCGCTTTTGCGGGTTTTGAAATGGGTTTATCCTTGCCTATGGAGGGGAAGGGAAGAACGCTGATGACGCAGATGAACAGGATTTAACACAGATTTTTATTTAACAGGGATAGACAGGATATTTTATAGGATACCTGAATTATTAGCATAGGTAGTAAAATAAAATAGGTTATCCATAACATCAACCAGCTTAAGGCTGGCATCCTGCCACCTTCTTTCGCAGGTTGTGGAATCTATTTATACTATTTTTACTACTCCAACAAATATTCACCTAAAAATGCAATTTTATTGATTTGCCAATAATTACAGTAAAATTATAAGGTTGTTCTATTGCTTGTAAATTTTATGTTTGTGAATTAGAATTTGTCCGTATGAAGTTTTTACAAAATGTGGCAATTGTGTTTTGTCTTGGTTTGACCTGTTTTTATGTTCAAGGGGCAGAGGCAAAAATTACAAAAGTTTTGCCGCAGTATATTGATAAAGAGGGACGCAATTCAAAAACTCCGAGTCTTATAGAACGGGATGTTTATCAAAAATATCTTAAAAATAATCCTGACAAATGTTCTGGAATACGATTTAATGTGCAATGGAAGGCGTCAAAACCTAACGAAATTATGCTCAAAATTGAAATGATTGGTTCTAAGGATAGCGGAGCAAAGGTGTTGACAGTAGAAAAAACACTCAAAAAGGAGACTTTTTTTGGACACTGGACAACAACAACGATTGAAGGTGAAAAATTTAGGAAGTTGGGTGAAGTGATTGCCTGGCGGGCAACACTATGGAGAGGGGATAAACTGTTATCTGAACAAAAATCGTTCTTATGGCAATGAGGTGAAAAATGCAACTTGCAAAACAACTCGCGATATTCCTTGAAAATCATCCCGGTATGCTGGCTTCGGTGTGTGAAGCCCTTGCAAAGGAAAAAATAAATATCCATGCGTTAACAACAAGTGACACTGTTGACCATAGCGTGATACGGATGATTGTCAGCGACACCCGAAAGGCGTTGCTGCTTTTTGAGGAACGAGGCACACTTGTGGTTGAAGATGATGTTATTCTGATGGAGGCTTCAAACAAACCCGGCACGCTCGGTAAAATAGCAAGGACTCTTGCGGATTCAAACATAAATATTGAGTATTGCTATTGCGCCTCTGCCCCTAATTCAAAAAAAGGCTTGTTAGTGCTCAGGGTTTCAGAGATTAAAAAAGCAATGAAAATACTAAACACGACTGAATAAAACATTTTTTAGCCTTAACTCCGCAATTTTTTAGGGAATAAGTTTAGATTAAGTTCGTTGTCTATTTTTTTCCTATTTGTTGGGTATTTCGCTTAATTTCACCTCCTCATCGCTATAGATGATTAAATACCCTTTTGATAATTCCATTAACAGTTATGGAGAGATATTTTCCCGAGAAGCGATTTTGCCTCAACATTTCAAGTAAATTGAAGTAAAAATAAAGCGTTACAAACAAAACAAAAAAATAGTCCCTTACCGCATCTTCATTCAATAAATACGTTCCGATTTTTGACGCGCCTCACAAATTAAGAAATGCAAATTTATAAGTTCTTGAATTAAAATAAGTTATGTTTTAATATTAGGAAACAAAAATACTCCCCTCACTTTGTAATACCAAGATTTGGCTAATTGAAAACAATAAATAATTGTGTATAGTCTATACTTTTTCTACCGCCCTAATCGTTAAAACTCAGGAATTTTGCCATTTTTGTGGTGGAATTTATTTGTGCAACAGACTCACTTATATAAACAATTAATCCATTAGTTCATATTTTGATTGTGAAGTATTCCACTGTTCACTATATTTTTAGCAGTTTCAGGATTAAAATTACTGTTTTATTTCCCATGATTTCAAAAAATACCATTCATCTGATTCAATGTCGTGTTTTATCAGATAGATTATATTATTGTTGCAGATGACTTTAAAATAATTGGCTAAAGGCCATTCAGGGTCAAGTTTTGCTTGATACCATCTATCAACAATATCGACAACTTCAAGCCATTCTTCATCGATAAAAATTCGTTGTGGTGTTTCATCCGCTTTGTATCCGGCGTAACATTGAACTTTTATCGGTTGCATCTGCATCAATAATATTTTAGCAAGCAGATTTGTTATATCAAGATATCGGTGAAGCCATAAACACAATATCATTAAAAGGAAAATTAAATTTGTGCTTATTGTTCAATCATCGCCGCTGTTTTTTTTACTTGAATGTCCGTCTTTCATAATCATAATTAAATTATGAAAACCAGTTGTCTGACAAGACGCCGATTTGTGGGCCAATTATTGCTTTCTTCTGGGGTATGCGCTACGTTTCCAGAAATAATTTCGTCCAGTGTATTAGGCGCTGCGAAACCCTCCAATAAGATTACAATCGGTTTCGTCGGGACTGGACGGCAATGCATCTATGCAAATATTCCCGGATTTTTACGAGAGAAAGATGCACAATGCGTTGCGGTCTGCGATGTTGATTTGTGGAGGATGGAATTCGCTAAAAAGAGTATAGAAGACTATTATGCAAAAAATACGCAATCTGGTGAATTCAAAGGATGCGCAACTTTTCGGGATTGGCGAGAGTTAATTAATCGCAGGGATATTGATGTTGTTATGATATCCACGCCCGACCATTGGCATGTGCCGATGGCAATTAGCGCAATTAATGCCGGTAAAGATGTTGCCTGCGAGAAACCGCTTACAAGAAACATTGCTGAGGGGAGAAAACTTTCAAACCTTGTAAAAGAAAAAAATCGGATGTTTAGAACCGATAGTGAATTTCGTTCAAGCAAGAGTTTTCATAAAGCTGCGCAAATAGCGCGGAATGGTAAGATTGGCAAGTTGCAGAAAATCACTGTTGGTTTGCCAAAAGACGATACACTTCCGCCACAACTTGCAATGTCAGTGCCGAGTGAACTTGACTATGATATGTGGCTTGGTCCTGCGCCTGAAGTCCCTTATACTGAAAAGCGGGTGCATCCGCGCAATGACGCGCGAGGGAGACCGGGCTGGATTTGCATTCGCGATTATGCCGATGGAATGCTTGCAAACTGGGGCGCTCATCTGAACGATATTGCCTTATGGGGCACAGACCTTGAACATACAGGACCGATTGAAATAGATGCAAAAGCAAAGTATCCACCGAAGGAAAATTTATGGAACGTATTTTTGGAAATAACCGCAAACTTTTTATTTGCAAACGGATTGCAACTTATTTGCAAGACTGAAAAACCGTATATTAAATTTGAAGGAACAGAGGGATGGATTCAAGTAACCTATCCAAACCAGATTGATGTTTCAAATGACGATCTTCTTTCGTGGCAACCATCAAATAGCGATGTATCGCTTCCTTTCAAATACTCTGAAAAACGCGATTTTCTCGACGCGGTTAAAAGCAGAAAACAACCACTTTACGATTGTGAGACCGGCCATAGAGTTAATTCGCTATCTCATCTTGCCCTTGCATCAGCGGAAGTTGGCCGCAAAATCAAATGGGATCCGGTTCGAGAAGTTGTAATCGGAGATGATGAAGCCAACGCTATTCTCAAGCCAAAACCGATGCGTCCACCATGGTCGATATAATTAACATTCTCCTATCTCGACGTCGTATTATTGCAAAAAATTTAACGAGTATTAAGAATCGCCCTGATTTTTTGCGTTTATTCAAATGTGTAAAATTATATTCTGCCCGGCATAGGCGGTTCTGATGGGTTTATTTCTTTTATCATTCTTTCGACATTGTCTACATCTGGCACGGATATAAAACCAATTTGTCTTGTTACGAAATTTTGTTGGTTATATTTATTGCTTTGATAAACTGGCTGCTGTGTTTCCTGGAAGATTATATCCCCCGAACCATCCTGCCTGATAACCTTTTTTATATTTTTGAGCAGGTCGGGAGTAAATGATTGGATTTCAAAGGTGTTTTTAAACCATGGGGTGAACGGATTCAAAGCCGAACCAGTGAGCGCTTGAACAACTCCATAGCGACAAAATCCGCCATCTAAGATTATAGCGCGTTTGTCCGTGATTACATAAGCCGTGCGCATAGCAAGTTTGTTCAGGCTCTTTTTTGCTGTAAATGGACGGCTCAACATCCATAACCCCACTAAAATAAATGGAATTCCAAACAGGCTAAAAATCAATCTTGGGGCATCGATATTTCCTTTGCCAAATGGCGGAATGAACCCACCTGCGCCTAATGTCCAGAATACAGCGAAAGCCGTCCATGGAATTCCAAAAATGAATATTCCCCATGAAATTGACGCTGGAAGGTTAATCACAGTCGGTTGTCCAACCCACCGAATTTGTTCAAAAGGCATAAGTTCAGATTGAATCTGTTGTTGTAATTGTTGGGGCAAATTTAAATTCATTGTTTAAGTCTAAATTGTTCATAAAAATAATCAATCATAACATTAATAAAATTGGAGGATTGATTTACGGCTATAATAATAAAACGATTTGACCTTGTTTAATAATTTTACAACAATCAGGGTATGCAAAAATCAGGCGCTATTTATATTCTGGCGTATTTCATTTTTATAACATCAGGATTGTCTCAGCAATTAGATGACAGAACTAATATTCTAAATTTATCCCCGCTTTTGATTGCCGACGATAGAAAGAAAATAACCAATTCCGAAGAATGGAAATCCAGACGAGACGAACTAAAACGGAAATGGCTGAATTATCTTGGAGAGATTCCATTGGATAAACCGCCACTTAAAGC
>JAKPVM010000306.1 GCA_029572555.1 Verrucomicrobiota bacterium
AGCGCCTCATTTGCAACCCCACATACATATTGGTTCTTGTCTTTAAGACAGGCAAGCAGTGGCTCAATCGCTTGTTTATCACCTAACTCGCCTAATGATTCAGCCGCCGACCAGCGGACGTAAAAATTCTCGTCTTTTAGAGATTTAATCAGCGGTTCAACTGCCCGTTTATCGCCTATCTCGCCCAATGCCTCAGCAGCGCACTCTCGCACATAACGGTTTTCATTCGTTAGACAGTTAATCAATGGCTCAACCGCTGGTTTACCTATTTTAACCAGTTCTTCAACAGCAGCAGAACGTACCTCACGCTCATTATCACCTAACTTCTGGATTAAACTGTCCACATTTGCAGTCTGAGAATAACCAATCGTGGATAAGATTAAGAAGAAACCTAACATTGTTGCACTTACCCTTATAGTCTTCATAAATAACCTCGAAAATATTTTCATATAGACCCTTGATAGCAGTTGAAACGACTGATTATTTTTAAAACAAGCATTGGTCTAAATAAAAGCTATACCGACATTTTCATTCCGTCAATTGAAAATCTGGTGGATATATGCTAGCGGTAAAAGTGGTGTTAGTATCCTTGCCGACAGTCTCCATGGTGGCATCAGCATCATCCCTGCTGACAAATCCAATACTCGGGAGCATAGATGCTCTCGCCACATTGAGAAACGGTAAAAGTTGAGAATCACTGTATTTGCAAAATATTCAAATTTTTATTTAAGAGAAATCCTGATGATGATTGAGCGTGAAAATTCAGGTAGATTTGCTTTGTTATCCTCTATTCTCAGGTCGCCCCATTTATCATTCCACAAATCATAATACTGAGATTTTATCGGGTTTCTAATAGAGAGCGGGTCAAGGCTTATTGTTTGATTGCGAAGTGTTTCAGGCGGAATTTCGTCTCTTAATTCGGTCATCCAGTTATTTTGAGAATCTCTGCACCAAATCAAAATAGTATTTTTACCTTTTAAGCAGTACACTTTAAGGCGCGGATGTGGTATCATTAACGATTCAAATTGTTCGGCTGAAGGGTCAAGACCTTTGACTGATTCTGCGAATTTTTTAAAGTGATGCCAGAGGTTATTTCTGTCAACATAAACATCCCAGTGCCAGATTTGTCCGGCGCCTGCTGAACCAGAAAAGAACGGCGCAAAAAGGATGTCGTGCAAGATTATTCCAGCCTTATCTTTTCCGTATAATTTAAATGGACCGGAATGCCGCGGTTCAACGGCGCCGCTTTCAGCAAGTATTACAGGGCGTTTCGGGTTATAACTTATCAGTTCACGCACAGCGTCAGCGGCAAGTTCATCAACGGCTTTATGGCAAATTTCTAACTCCGCGCCAAGGTCAAGGTATCGGTGAACTTGAGCGATATCATTGCCCTGCATAAGGCACATTCTCCGATACAGATTGCGAGAGCCTTCTCTATCAAAACTGCCTAAACTTTGCATTGCCATATTTTTAGGGAATAACCGATGCAACTCTGCCAACATTATTTCTGTCCATGGTATGTAATAGACATCGCGAGTAGCAACAGCGTTGATTTCGTTCCATAGTTCCCATCCATAGATTGTTGGATTGTCTCCATAGCGCGATTTATACCAATTAAGTTTCCGTTTAAATTGTTCGCGGCTTTTCTCTCCTGCAAAAAAGTCTGCAAGATTTGTTGCTGTTCCACCCATTGAAATATGATGAATCGGTTTATGCGCCCACTTTTGACGCGGTTCGCCATCTATCGTTCTAAAATGTTCCAATGTAAGTTTTACTTTGATTCCGTAACGTTTTGATATGTTAAGGAGTTCGTCGGTTCGCTTTGCTTTTTCTTCATCATAGACACCGCATTTGGTATGTTCCACATCCCAAAAATCTGAACTTAACCAGACCCGGATATAATTTCCGCCGTTTGAGGAAAGTTTTTTTAGCCACTCTTCCATTCTTGCAAGACCATCATCAGGGCGGGTATCAGGATGAATTAAATTTAGTCCAATTGGGATATACGGTTTGCCATCAGAAAGTTCAAGGTAGCGAAAATCGCGCTGACTCACCCTTACATATTCGTCTGCTGCGATAAGATATTGATAAGATAATAGACATAAAACTATGCATATACCGAGTGAATGAGATTTTGTTTTCATTACAATCAGGCTAACAGAAATTAAATTTTGATTCAAGCGTGTGAAAAATTATCGCTTTATCAATCAAGATTTATTACAAATATTGTATATGAAGTCATCAAAGTTAAATCTACCGTTGTTGATAACCTCGCTTTTAAGTGGAACTCTTTTTGCCAGTAGCAGCGCATTTTATCTGCCGGAAAATCCGGAATACACAATTTTTGACTCAACTATGGATTCAATTAGGTTCACTTTGACAAAGACATTAAAAACCGATGAGAAGGGACATCTTGTTTCCATTTCAAGTTTTGTTGATTCTGAAGGCAATGTGATGGGATGGCATGACTTTGGCAATTTAGAAGGACCGGGCTGGGCTGCTAATGCCGTTGGTGGGGCATGGGAAATTTATAATCTTGGGAAATTTCTTGGAAATTCAGAAATGCAGTCCAATTCAATCAGAATCCTTGACCATATTCTTGATTGCGGATTTATAGATGAAAAGAGCGGTTTCATCCGTCCGTATAGAGAAACAACAACGGGCAAATTCTGCCTGAATTATAAGCACAATTCTGAATGGTTATGTCCGGGTTCTATTGCAAAAATTGGGTATCAAATTTTGAGGTTTGCCGAAGACCTTGAGAATAAACAGCGTTCCAAAAAGATGAAAACTATTGCTTTAAGATGCGCTGAATGGATTGATGAAAATGTCGAAAATGTTCCGAATGGATGGTTTCCGCGTCGGACACTCATCGATGGCAAGGTCTATAAAAAATCTCCTGAAGGCGGAAACGACCCGTTCTGGCAGAGTTCAGCGGATAGTTTATTTATACTGCAATTGCAGGCTGAATTGACTGAACAAAAACTTGCAGATTATAAAGAAACAATTCGCATAAAAGTTAATGTGTTCACTAATCTTGGCGGAATTTTTGGCAGCATAAATCACGATACTTATGATGCAAATGAAAATGTGGCTTATTCAGTGGCATTTAGAACCTTGCTTCAAATATCTCGCCTTTTAAATGATAAAAATATTAAAACCTTTGCGTATGAAAAGTGCCTTGCTGGTCTTGAACAATTTAAAATGTCCGAAAATAGAAATAATGTCGCTACAAAAGGTTTGTTGTATATGGAAAAATCGTGGGATACAGCCTATTTGTGGGAAAACGCAGAGGCGGCGCTTGCATATTTTGAAGCCGCAGTTGATACAAAAAAAACAAGTCCGCAAAGGAGCAGGGTGTATGAACTGAATGGTTTGACAATTTTACGCGCCATTGCAAAGCATCATTATGGACCTTACGGGTTTTTGACCGAGGGTGTTGATTGGAACAACCACGTCGGTCAGCAGCATCATATAAATCAAGAACAGTATGGCGCAATAAAATACACAGAACCGTTTTTAAATAACCAGCATATCACTGAACCAACCCTTTTCTATTTGAACAATCTTGTAAATAAAGCAAAAAAGAACGGCAAAATTGAGTGGCGCGATATTGAAGGGAATTTGATTTATAAGATATAAAGATTTCAAAGCCTTTTAAAATTGACTTTTGCTTATTTTGGGTGATAATAAATCCATTACGAACTAACAACAAAACAACGGAGAAAAAAATGAAAGGCGAAGAAAAAATTATCAAGGTTCTAAACGAACTGCTTGCTGAGGAATTAACAGCAATCAGTCAATATATGGTTCACTCTGAAATTTGCGATAGCTGGGGTTATGAAAAACTACATACGGCAATTGAAAAACAGGCAAAAGAAGAAATGGATCACGCCGAGTGGCTTATTCAAAGAGTAATTTTCCTTGAAGGAATGCCAATTGTTCAGAAACTTAATGCAATTAAGATTGGCAAAACAGTGGTCGAAATGATTTCAAACGACACAAATGCGGAAAAATCAGCCGTTAAAATTTATAACGATGCAATCGCCCTTGCAAAAGAATTAAAAGACTACGGCACAGCCGATTTGCTTACCAAGATTTTGAAGATGGAAGAAGCCCATTTAGATTGGGAAGAGATACAACAATCCCAGATTGACCAGATGGGGCTTCAAAATTACCTCGCAAATCAGGTCTAATTTTTGCCCGAATTTTATGGTTTGTTAGCGAGTTGTAGTCTGCCGTTTATTTCAAGCACTACAACGGTTGCATTTTCATCAAGCGGTTTTGAAGGTATCGAAACAACAACATTGTTGCCTTCATTAACCGCTTTTAATTTTTCTCCTGTTGCAAGAAGATAAGCCGTTATATCTTTGTTAATTACTCCGGGGACAATTAGCCTGCCGTCCTGTGGATAATCAAAAATGTGCAGATAAAGCGTGGCTTTTTTATCTGTAACTTTTTTAGTGCAACGTCCCCATTTTAAATTTTCATACGGACTTGCCGTTGTGCCATAAATTGATTCGCTATTTGCTTTCATCCAGGCGCCGATATCGCGCATTGCCTTGATGCTTTCTTCCGGTATTGAGCCATCGCCTTTTGGTCCAATATTTAGCAGATAATTTCCGCCTTTGCTTGCGATATCAATAAGGTTGCGAATTAAGGTCTTACTTGATTTCCACGCATGGTCGTGTTCGCTATATCCCCATGTGGTATTCATTGTCATACAGGTTTCCCAATCTACACCCGGCATTCCTGTTGGCGGGATATGTTGTTCAGGAGTAATAAAATCTCCATATTTCGGATTAAGGCGCGGTGTGTAGCCATCAGTTCCCATACTTGCCCAGCCTGCCTCCGGTATTCTATAAAGTCGGTTGTTCATTATTATTTGAGGTTGCAATGAACGAGCCATTTTCATAAGTTCTGTTGCCTTCCACGCTTTGTCGCCTTGAAAATCTTGAGAACTATAATCCCACCACATTATATCAATTTTCCCATACTGAGTTAACAACTCTCGCACCTGCGCGTGCAAATACTCAATATATTTTGAGTGGTCGCGTTTGCCCTCAGGATATGGTTTGCCTTTTAACGGATGGGGTAATTGTTTTGAAAGTTCATATTCATACTGGTTGTGATGCCAATCAATTACGGAGTGATAAAACCCAACCCGCAATCCTTCTGCGCGCAAGGCGTCGACAATCTCTTTAACAAGGTCGCGGTTTAAAACCGAACCTGCGTCATAGTCGCTTACCTTTGAATCGTGAAGGGCAAAACCTTCGTGATGTTTTGTAGTAAAGACAACATATTTGCAGCCGGCTTCTTTTGCCAGACGCGCCCATTCAACGGCAAAGTTCGGTTTTGGTTTGAACAACGGGATAGCCTGTTTGGCATAAGTATCGGTATCGACTTTCACTCTTTGTTGAATCCATTCCATTCCGCCGGTTTTTCCAACTGGTTTACCATCCCAGGTCCCGGCAAGGCCTGAATAAAGTCCCCAATGAACAAACATACCGAAACGCGCTTGTCTCCACCATTCCATTCTTGCATCGCGATTATCAGGCGATTCTTGCGCATAAACAAAAGATATAAGAATTAAAAACACCAAAACAGATTTCGACAATTTGCTAATTTTTTCCATAGTCAAAATTTATATACAAACGGAAAACATTTCCAGAAATAAAGCCATTCCACAACAAAAATAAAAAGTGACGGATTTATTCTTCCCAACTTCTGACGTGCCTCACAAATTAAGAAAAGCAAATAAATATCAACCAGCCGAAGGCTGGCATTTTTTAACCATCGATAGATGGTGGCAGGATTATAGCATAGACATTAACACAGAGGAAAACCCCGTTAGGGGTGACAGAGCGATAATTTAGAAATCTAATAATGGCTCTGTCACCGCTTTTAGCGGTTTATGATGTTTTTGTATTCCATTTGCTATAATAATGTCACCCGCTTTTGCGGGTTTTGAAATGTGTTCTTATCATTTTACAACCCTAAAAAAACATTCACATAAGATATATCAAAGGATTAAAAAAGATTAAATTAACAAGGATAGACAGGATGGACAGGATATTTTACAAGATGAACAAGATACAAAAGATAAACAAGATACAATATGTTTATCCTGTATATCCTGTATATCCCTGTTAAATAAAAAATCC
>JAKPVM010000310.1 GCA_029572555.1 Verrucomicrobiota bacterium
ATTTTGAATAAAAATCTGCGTAAATCCGTTTAATCTGCGTAATCAGCGTTCTTCCGTTCCAAGGATAAACACATTTCAAAACCCGCAAAAGCGGGTGGCATTATTATAGCAAAACGGAATACAAAAACATCATAAACCGCCCAAAGCGGTGACAGAGCCATTGAATTTTTATGGTTGGATTTTCAATTATCGCTCTGACACCTTTAACGGGGTTTTCCTCTGTGTTAATGTCTATGCTATAATCCTGCCACTCCTACGGAGTTTCATAATGATAGCCTTTGGCTGGTTAATATTTTATTCTATGCTAATGATTCAGGTTAAGAACAATCAGCAAAGATTTTACCCGCATTGTATAGTATCATCCACGCTCCATAATATTGTAAATTCCAGCATAGCGCCAGGTTGACAATACCATCGCAATAAAAACTAATTGCACTTATTGTTCATTTTTGCTTATTTAATATTTTAACTCCAAAATGTTAAATGATTGATACGAACGAAAAACTTGCGAGCATCCTGCCAGTTATTGAGACCGCTGATTGGATAGCAATTGATACCGAAGCGGATAGTTTTTATTCTTATCCTGAAAAGATATGTTTAATTCAGATAACCGTTCAAGAAAACAATTATTTAATAGACCCGCTACAAAAATTTAATCTTGCGCCGCTTTTTAAGAGGATAAAATCAAAGAGACTTATCATTCATGCGGCGGACTACGATTTGCGATTGTTAAAAAAACATTATGGATTTGTCCCGATAGAAATATTCGACACAATGTTTGCGGCGCGTTTGCTTGGTTATAAAGAATTTGGATTGGCGGATTTAGTCAAAAAACATTTTGACGTTGTCCTTGACAAAAGCCACCAACGTTCAAATTGGACTATCAGACCAATCCCGCCAAAGATGATAGAATATGCAATCAATGACACCCGCTTTTTAAAATCGCTTGAATCAATTCTTTTTGAAAAATTAAAAGAAACAAATCGCTTGCAATGGCATAAGGAGATATGCGATGAATTAATTTCAATTGTAAAACAGAATTCTGATTATGACCCCGAACCGTGGCGGATTCGCGGTTCAAATGGTCTATCACCGCGTGCCCTCTCCGTTTTAAGGGAACTCTGGCATTGGCGAGAACAAATCGCTATTGAAAAAAATAAGCCGCCGTTTTTTATTCTCAACCATAACACTTTAATTAAAATCGCCACTGCCGCAGCCGACAGCGGCGATTTTTTGAGCCTGATTCCAAACCATTATCCACAGAGACGAATCGATGAGATTAAAGAGTTAATCGGACGCGGCTTAAACATTCCTCCCGAAAAACAACCGCAACCGCATATTTCGGAAAAACCAAGATTGTTTTCTTCCGATTTTATTTTGTTTAATAAAATCCGTAAACACCGAAACCGGCTTGCCGACAGGTTAAAAATCGAACGTTCAATCATTGCGACCCAGTCTGAATTGCTTGAATTGGCAAGAAACCCGAATAACGCAAAAACCATTTTAATGAAATGGCAATATGAATTGCTAAAAGAGGCTATTAACCAATAATCGCAAAAATCAGGTTCAAACTAAAATTGTTCCATATTATAATTGTTCGGTTATGAGAATCGTTGTGCTTGATGGTTATGCAATGAACCCGGGAGATTTAAGCTGGGATGAATTAAAGTCTATTGGTGACTCCGTTATCTATGATCGGACACCCACAGCGCTGGTGTTAGATAGGGCAAAGGATGCCGAAATCATCCTCACGAACAAAGTTGTTATTAACCGAGATATCATTCAATCCCTGCCTTGCCTTCGCTACATTGGCGTGCTTGCCACTGGCTATAATGTTGTCGACACCACCGCGGCAAAAGAAAAAGGAATCATAGTTACCAATGTCCCTGATTATAGCACAATGTCGGTTGCGCAACTTACCTTTGCCTTTCTGCTTGAATTTACGCATAATGTCGGCAAACATACTGAATCCGTTAAGTCCGGTGAGTGGTGCATCTCCCCTGATTTCTGTTACTGGAAAGCACCGTTGATTGAACTTTACGGCTTAACATTTGGCATCATTGGATATGGAAAAATCGGCAAAAAAGTCGCAAATATCGCTAAAAGTTTTGGAATGGATGTAATCGCCTTTTCGCCGCGGTTAAAATCTATGCCTGTA
Organism: Verrucomicrobiota bacterium; assembly: GCA_029572555.1. GTDB lineage: Bacteria > Verrucomicrobiota > Verrucomicrobiia > Limisphaerales > JAKPVM01 > JAKPVM01. The sequence goes on from JAKPVM010000310.1 coordinate 2,159, forward strand.
AAAGATGTCGCGTATGCAGAGATTGACGAAATATTTTCAAAAAGTGATGTGGTCTCGCTCCATTGTCCTTTAACACCGCAAACCGAACGGCTTGTTAATGGCGAACGACTTGGGTTGATGAAACCCAATGCCTTCCTAATCAATACCGGACGCGGCGGGCTTGTTGATGAACAGGCTTTAGCAGATGCCCTGAATACAGGAAAAATTGCCGGAGCCGGCCTCGATGTCCTCTCCACCGAACCGCCGTCGCCTGATAATCCCTTGCTCAAAGTAGAAAATATTTTTATCACCCCGCATATTGGTTGGGCAACAAAGGCAGCGCGAGTGCGCTTGATGAAAATCGTGGTGGAAAACATCCGGGCCTTCCTATCGGGAAAACCGCAAAATGTGGTGAACAGATAGCCGCAATTAATTATCTCCAATTTTCTTGCGACGAAACTTAATCGGGTTTAACAATAATATATGCGCTGGTTTTACTTATCGATATCAGTTCTTGTAATCGCTGTTGCGGCATATTCAGCGGAATCAAACATTGCAGTCAAAACAGAAGACGGCTCGCAAATTGCAGCCGAATTGCGAAACCTTGTCCCGGCAAGCAAAACCACATTGCAAGGAATTATTAAACGACGAGACGCTAACAGAAATGAACATATCTTAAAAATTGTAAGCAAAATTATCCCTCAAAATAATGGCTGGCTAACGATTTATGAGGCTCTAAAATCAGATGGTTCGCTTTATGAGGAACTTATAATCATCCATACCGCAGACCAAAAAAATCATTATATTCTTACTACGGCAGCGGAGAACGGCGTAAAAAAAAGAGATGAAAATCCGAGATTGACGACTCCATTTGCCAACTCGGATTTTTTAATTGGCGACCTTGGGTTGGAGTTTTTTCATTGGAAAAACCAACAGTTAATAAAGACTGAAATGCGAAAAAGTCGCGTATGCAGGGTGCTGGAAAGTAAGCCATCTGAAACTGACTGCCAGCTCGGATATAGTTGCGTAATCTCCTGGGTGGACAAAGAAACCGGGGGCTTACTTATTGCCGAAGCCTATGATAATGCCGGGAAAAAAGTTAAGCAATTTGAAGTCAACAGTTTCAAAAAAGATGAAAAAGGAAACTGGCAGATTGAAGAGATTGAAATCCGAAATCTCATTTTAAAGACAAGGACATTACTGGTTTTTCAGCCGTAGGAAAAAAGTAATCTATTGGCGGCGACTCAAAATATATTGCAAGCCGTTATCCCTTCGCATTACTGGGTGTGAATTATGACGTCGGTACCCGCTGACGACAATTCTAACACTGGTAGCAAGGATGCTCCCGCCACATTTAGTTGGATATTAAAAAATCCTTTTTCATATTTCATAATATTGATAATAATTGGACAATGAATCCGCTTGATAATATGTCGTCGCAGGAGTTGCGAAGTTATTTAGATTTTCTTCTGTGGCATTACAAGGTCGCAGATGCCTTTTGGTTTTTATTTACATCTGAACAATATGGTCAACCAGCAGCAGAAGAACTAAATATGCGCGTCTGGCAAAAGGCAGGCGAATTAGCAGCCAAAAATTTAGTAAAAAGATTCAATATCACAGAGAAAGGATTGGACGGATTTATCAAGGCGCAATCAGTATATCCGTGGGCAATCATAATTGGCTACCAGTTCGAGAGGATGAACAACCAGGTTTTTCTAACCGTCCCATCTTGTCCGTCCCAGACAGCGAGATTGAAGCGGGGACTTGGCGAATATAATTGTAAGGAAATGCATAAGCGCGAGTTTGAAGCCTTTGCAAATGTTATTAATGAACGAATCTGCGTTGAATGCGTTTTTGCGCCGCCGGATAAGCATCCCGAAAATACTTTTTGTAAATGGCGATTTTATGTGAAAGGAAAATAAATACTTTTAATTCGCCTTTGATTAATTTTTAATCTGTTTATGAAAATAATTCACTGGGTTGCATCTTTGATGACTATAACAGTTTGTAGCGCTTCTCAATTTAATCCAGCAACAGACTGGTTTCACAAGGCTGGGTATGGGATTTTTGTCCATTATCTTGAAGATATTCAAAATAATGCAAATCAAGTGCATAGTCTTGGAAAGCGAACAAGTTGGGATGATTGTGTGAAGGAATTTGATGTGAAAAAGTTCGCCGATGCTATGGCGCAAGCAAACGTCGGTTATGTGATTTTTACTATGCACCAGCGAACGCGCTTTTTAATCGCCCCTAATGAGACATTTGACAAACTCACAGGATATAAACCGGGCGAAGCCTGCGCTACTCGCGATTTAGTGGAAGACCTTTATAGGGCTTTGAGTAAAAAACATATCCCGCTAATGCTTTACTGGACAGGAGACGGTCCGCGTCAGGATGAGAAGGCGGCTAAGGCATTGGGCTGGTCTCAACCTGTGCCACTGGACTATGTTAAAAAATGGGCTGATGTCGTACGAGAATATGGAGAACGGTATGGCAAGAAAGTCGCCGGTTGGTGGGTTGATGGTTGTTATCCGTTCATTGGTTATGATGATGAACGATTAGGTATCCTTGCAGAGGCGCTCAAAGCAGGAAATAAAGACCGAATTATTGCCTTAAATCCGGGTGTTCAACAAAAGGTGCAGTTCTATACAATTTATGAGGACTATACTTGCGGAGAACAAAATGACTTCCGCGATATGCCTGCATCTCGCTGGATTAACGGGGTTCAGTGGCATATCCTTTCATTCCTGGGTTGTGGCTCAAGTCATATCGGCGCAGCGTGGGGAATGCCGGGAATAAAATATTCGAAAAGCGAACTCATAGATTATGTTGCAGATGTTAATCAGGCTGGTGGTGTTGTTTCAATTGACGTCTTGCTTTATCGCGATGGCGCATTGGATAGATCGCAACTTGAGGTGTTGAAACCGTTGAGACCGGGCATAAACTCGCTTAAGAAAAGAGGACCGTTCCCGCCGGGAAACCTTGCTTTTAGGAAACCAGCGAGATTGTTGAGTCTTGATGGAACGAGAGAACTTTCCGTCAATAGTGGTGTTCATTTTCCAAGACTTGGTGTAGATGGCAAGATAAACACTTATGCGCTTGCAGGAGGAGAATGGCCATGGACTTACGAAGTTGATTTATTGAAGCCAGTCAATATCAGCAGGATAAAAGTTAATTTCGGCAAAGGATTTGCCACAGAATTAAAAATCACTGTTTCGGTTGACCGAAAAGAATGGAAACAGGTTGCCGAGGCAAAAGACCTTGATGGGAAACCTTTTGAATGCAGATTCGAACCTCTGCTCGCAGAGTTTGTGCGGGTGAGCGCATTAAAACCAGATGGTCCAAACCAGAAAGGAACGCAAATGTCCATTACCGAACTGGAGGTGTATGAAAAATAAATTATTCGCTGCGACCGCCAATCACGTCAGAGAATAATCTTAAAAAATTTTCTTCAACAATTTCGTGTAGTTTGTGGAGACCTAATAATTGAGCGGTAAATTCGTAGATTGGGATTAAATTAAGCGGATGGTTCAATGGACGTTTTCTATTTTCATCAAATAGTGGATGCTTGTTTAAAAAATCAGGTGGCAACTGGTCAGGGGCATCTGTTTCAATCAGCAATCGTTCAATCGGTATTTCCTTGAAACTCTCCCGTTGTTCAACCTTTTTCTCATTGGCATAATAACCCGGAAACGAAAAATAAGCCCCAAGTTCGTATAGCGGTTTTATATAATTTTTTAAACCGCCGTAAGAATGGATGAGGAAACCGCACCATGGCAAAGGATTTGTCTTTAATATCTTAACCAATCTATCCCACGCCTTTACGCAATGAATGCTTGCGGGGATATTACGTTCAGCGGCAATCTTCAACTGTCGGACAAAAACCGCCTCCTGCAACTCTATGTCATATCCTTTAATCCATGTGTCTAACCCAATCTCGCCAACGCCGCAATTATATTCATCGAGATATTTTAAAAGGTTATCGAACCAATGATTAGAAATATCTTTTACATACCAGGGATGAACACCGAAAGATGGGACAATCCAGTTGTATTTTTTTGACAGTTCAGCCACATCTTGCCAGTCTTTTTCTTCTGAACCGCATACTGAAATCAATTTGATATTTGAGCGCGAGATAGCATCAACTATCTCAGGCAGAAATGGTTTTAACCGTCTGTCCTGCAAATGACAATGCGCATCATAATAAAACATAATTAATTTTATTTATCGTACAAAAATAATATAAACATTTTGATATTCTTCTCAATTTGTTTAATGTAAGTATTTAAAAGATTTAACAGGTTGAGATAAATTATGAAACCGATTTTAATTGTCGCTGTTGCTTTGACTTTTAACATAATTGCCTTTGGGCAAGGAGAAAGGGAAATTCCGCCTGCGCCGGGCAAATATATCGGGCTTACACAAAAGGATTTCTTGCGCAGTAAAAGTTTTAAGTCTACCGACCGCATCGTAGGGACATATTATTTTTATTGGTATAATGTCTATACGAAGGAACATATCATTGACGGCGATGGCACAGATGCGCTGACAACCCATCCTGCGGATATGACGGATTTTTCTTACACCTCCGTCCGCTGGCACAAGAAGCAACTTATGGATATGATTGACGCCGGGATTGATGTTTTGCTGCCTGTCTTCTGGGGAGCGCCAAGCGAGCATAATAAATCAGCGCACTTGCACTGGAGTTATGTGGGCATTCCACCTCTTGTTCAAGCCCGCGAGGAATTATTAAAGGAAGGTAAAAAACCGCCGCTAATCGGTATGTTTTATGATACAAGCACTCTTCAGTATAATAACTGGGGACTTCACATTGATTTAACAATTGATTTCGGTCGTCGTTGGTTTTATGCAACTATTCGGGATTTCTTTTCAATGATTCCGCCGCAGCATTGGGCAATGATTGACAATAAACCAATTATTCTTCTTTATTCGGCTGCGTTTGCAAAAAATCACGACCAGAGCGTCATTGATTTTACCAAGTCGCAATTTAAAAAGGATTTTTCGTTAGAGCCGTGGATTGCGCGGGAAATTTCATGGAAAGTAAAAGCCGATAGCATCGTTGCGTGGGGTGGGGCGCTTGGTCTGAAAAATCCGGGCGTTGCTTCGCTCGGGCCTGGGTATGACCATTCAGCAGTGCCCGGGCGAACGCCATTGATAGTTCCTCGGGAGAATGGAAAATTTTACGAACAACAATGGCTTAAATTTTTAAAACGACCATCAAATTTTGTGATGGTGGAAACCTGGAACGAATTTCACGAAGGCACTGATATTGCCGAATCGAAGGAATACGGTCGCCTGTTTATTCAACTGACCCGTAAATATGCGGATATGTTCAAAAAAGGGATAAAACCGCCTGTCGTTAAAGGCAAATATACAGGAGCAAAATCTATTTCAATATCTTTTGGAAAAATAAACCAACAAGGAATTGTTCTGGTTGAAAATGATGATGGGCAAACTATTTCTACTAAGATTAACGGAAAAGAGGGCAGGGCAATCAAACGCGTTCCGGGATTTGGGTCATACATTTATTTTATTGTAGATGATTCCTTTAAATATGCCGATGCAATGGACCTGTCTGTGGAGGTTGAATATTATGACGATGTGCCGGGCGTATTAGGACTTGAATACGATGGCAGCGACCCGAATGCGCCATTTAACGGGGCTTATACTCGTTCTCCGGAAACAATAAAATTAACAGGCGATAAAACCATCAAAAAAGCCACATTCACATTGCCACAGGCGAAACTTTTAAATGGACAAAATCGCGGGGCTGATTTTCGTCTTGTTGTAAATGCGCCTTCGTTTGCAGTCACACAGGTTATAATGAAGCGAAAATAGGGTGGCAGTTTTTGCTGAAAGGTTATTCGCCTTTTAGAATCTTGCCATCCTTTATAATTGCAACAAAATTGAACAAGTCTAATTGTAGGCAAAAGCCGACATCATTGGAAAGTTCAGGGTTGGATAGCAGTCTTTTTGCATTGGCAGAACGGCGGACAACATTGGCAAGGTTATTTTTGTTATATAAATAAAAGTCTCTTGCCACAAATGCCGAGTCGGATAAATCTGTCTGAATTTCGTTCAACTTATTTATTAGCGCGCCAGCGGCGATAATGTCTTCAAGCGATGCTTTATCCCGAGTTCCACTGCAAATTATTGTGAGTTTTTTTGGATTGCTCCGGATTATATATCGGGCAGTGGCGGAAAGATTTAAAAATGATGAGATGACACCACTTTCAAACTTCATTGCAGTTTTAATTGCAATTGTGCCATTAGTGGTTGTGATGACGACTGTTTTGCCATCTACTTTTTCCTTCACAAATTCGCGTGGAGAATTGCCGAGGTCAAAATCGACTCCGCCGCTTATCTTTGCTGATATTCTTAAACCATTTCTTTCGCCTCCAAGAAGTGCATCGGGAAAATTCTTTTTTAGTTCAAGCGCTTCTTTGATTGTTGCGATAGGTATAATTGATTTCACGCCGTTATGTAGCGCGGTTATCATTGTGGAAGTCGCTCGCAGGACATCAAAAACTACCGCTAAACCAGTAAATTCGCTGGCTTTTGAAACCCGCTCAATATCAGCAGGTGTTAAAACAACATCAATATCCATAAATGTTACTTTTTTGGTTTTCTATCGGTATCTAATTTTGTTCTAATGTAATGAAATAGATACTGTTGCGCATAGCCGCCGTATTCGCCAAAATAATTTGAGGCAAATTCTTTAAGTTCCCTATTTTTTGTCAGCTTATCATCAAAATAAAACCGTTGAAGCGCCTTTTTCACCCATACATCAACAGGGAAGGCTTGATAAAAACCCAAAGAAAATAATAACACGCAGTTTGCAATTTTTGCGCCGACACCGGGTAATTCCATTAAAACATTTCTTGCGTCTTCAACTGGGAGGTTGGACAAATCCGCCAGATTAATCCGATTTTTCAAAATATGAATTGCTGAATTTTTCAAGAACGCGGCGCGGAAACCCATCTTGCAATCACGCAAAGCGAGTTCATCAGCCATTACTATTGTCTCAATTTCCGGAAATGTACACTGCTGTTCACGATAAGGAGGCGTTTTTATCTTTCTCCCAAAACGGCAGCATAAATTTGAAATAATTTGTTTAATTTGAACAATCTGCTTTGACGAGGACATTAAGAAAGAAGCAAGGCATTCCCACGGTTCTTGTTTTACAATCCTTAACCCCCGACATTCTGCAACGGCTGTAGCGAGATATTCATCGCGAGGGAACGTCTTTATTATCCTATTCAGGTTGATATTAACCTGCAAGTAATCTTCAAGCCACTGCCAGTTCTCTATTTTGCCGTAAACTTTTGCGAAAATACCCTGTTTATGTTCTTCAATGCGGACCCAACGTCCATTGACAACTCCTTCCCACCCACCATCAATTTTTTTCCACCGAAAGGTTTGTCCAGAATCAAGGGTATAATCCAGATTGTAATCTTCTACGGCTATAAGTTTTGTTGACAAGGTGTCTTTTTTATTAAAAGAAGACGATGATGCCGTTTTCAATATTTTGGTGGAATTGGGAAAATCATCTTTCATCAAAACACAACGACGGATTTAACTGGAAAATCTGAGAGTTTATTCCTGCCATTAAGTTCGGAAAGTTCAATTAAGAACCGAACACCAACAACATTGCCGCTAGCCTTTTTAACGAGTTCCGCAGCGGCGGACGCTGTTCCTCCGGTTGCAAGTAAATCATCAACAAGCAAAATCCGACTTCCTTTTTCAAAGGCGTCAATATGTATTGCTATTGTGTTTGAACCATATTCAAGCTCATAACTTTGCTCATAAGTAAGGAATGGGAGTTTTCCTTTTTTGCGAATCGGCACCATACCGGTATGGAGTTTAAGCGCAACCGCAGCTGCGAAAATGAACCCGCGGGCGTCAATCCCGACAACAGCGTCAACATCACCCGGCTTAAATCCCTTGCACATATAATTTATTGCCGCGTGAAATAGATTATAATTTCCAAGCACAGGTGTGATATCTTTAAATTGAATTCCAGGTTGCGGAAAATCCGGA
>JAKPVM010000315.1 GCA_029572555.1 Verrucomicrobiota bacterium
CATGAGCCCCGTGAAAGGTTCCACAGGGTTCCCCGATGACTGGAATCTTGACGCGAAGGGCTCCCCCGATGGCCGGGCGACTCTGTCGGTTTTGAATTTCGTCCCAGCCGACAATGGGAACATTCGAGACTGGGCCGACTACGAGCCCGGGCACAAGCGCTATCAGCTAACTCACTCAATGAGCAGTTCGTCTTTGAACGAGTTCCGTGAATACGTTCGGGCAAACGGCGGGTGCAAATGCAAGAAGTATTTCGGCGTGGAGTAAAGGTCTATGAGAACACTTTCTCGCATATTAGTTGTGGCGGGCATTGGGGCTGTAGCCGGAGGACTTGCGGAATTGTTAGCTCCCAGACTGCTGGCGACTCTTCCGACCGCATCCCCCATAAAAAGAGCCATCGAGTTTCCTTTGAGCGCGATAGAACAACTCGCCAAAGTTGTTGGCAGAATACTCGACCCCGAATACAGAACCTTGGCTCCATCAGATTCGAGCGTTTCTTACGCCGTCTATCTATTGGTGTTCTTCGCCATTATTGGCGCAGTTTTAAGCGTCCTTGTTTTTCTTGCTGTGAATTTAGTGTTAAAGTTCCGTTCAAACGGCACCCCCACAACAACGCCCTAACGCTTCCCCGTCGCCAAGACTGCCGGCATTCACTTCCCCTTGAAAGAGCTACGCCGTGAAACACGGCAGACTTGGCTCTCCCCGGTGAGGCGCTCCCTCGATGAGATTTCCCGACTTCATACATAAATTTTCATAAGTAGCGTATTATCAAGGACATAGCGTTTTGGATTAGGCACTACAACGCACTTTGAAAATACGACCCTTAATAATCAACAACTTACAAATTTAATCCATCAAAAATGTATGAAGTCGGGAGTAGTTATAGATAAAGCAATACAAAACATTATAAACCGCTGAAAGCGGTGATAGAGCCATTATTAAATTATTCCTCTGTCACTGGTGGTATGAGTTCTACCAACGTCTCCTCACTCGTCACTCGTCACTCGTCACTCGTCACTCGTTACTCGTTACTCGTTACTCATCACTCTTAACGGGTTCAAAAATTCCAGCCTACAGCCGGTTAATATTATAACTATCTCCAATATCTATGCTAATGATTGAGGTATATAAGAAGAAACTATGATTAATTTGATGGTTTCATATATTCTGCTAACCAGCGGCGCATTCGTTCGCGGTTCTGGGCATCGTAATATTCAACAGGATTGAAATCGTCAGTTAGAACACGTCCATGCGATGGATTTGCCTCCACGACTGTGTTAATGGCAGTCTCAACATTGTATTGAACAGCAGGATGGACGTCTGAAAAATCAGGTTTGTTCACAAATTCTAACGGATTTTTATCCGATGCCGCAAAAAAGATATTGCCTGTATGGGCGGTATGAATTTTTACAGATTTGAAAACGGTTTTCAGGGTTTTTTGTAAAGAGGCGGTAAAAAAATCTCTCCCGGTTTCAAGGTCGCCGAACGAATTAATTACAAGAACGCCGCCGGGTTTCAGCAAATTGCGCATAGATTCGAATGCTTCTTTTGTCATCAGATGACTCGGCGATGAATCTCCAAGAAAAGCGTCTAAAATTATGGCGTCATAGCGATTTGTACATCGGTTAAGAAAATATCTGCCGTCACAAATGTTGATGTTTAGTTTCTCCGGTTTTAAATCAAAGTGTCGTTGTGCTAATGGGACAACCGCAGGGTTTATCTCAACCACGTCGACTCGGGCGCCTTCGTTTGCGAATTGCATCGGCACTATACCAACACCAAGACCGATGCATAAAACATCATCAATTTTTTCGGTGTAAGTGCGCGCCAAACCGTACAGCATATAAGTGAATAGTGCTAAACTCCGTTTGCTTGATGGGTCGTAAATGTTTTGTGTTAGAAAGTCGTTTAAATAATAGCGTCTGAAATCGTTAGTAGATTGAAGAACCTGCATTAGCCCGAAGTTAGAATTGCGTCGTTCAAGTTCCTCCACTCCTTTGTATTCAAGGTTTGTTTCGGATAAAATGCCGGCGTAACCAATTATTAATCCGCCTACGATTGTTGTGGTTATGGCGCCGACTACTTTTGCACCTTTATGCCATTTAAAATAATAGATAGCGCTTAATAACATTAGACAAATTGCGGTTAAGACCATTATAACCGAATTTGGCAAAAATGGTATTAACACATACCCAATCAGCAATGTGCCAACGACACTGCCTAATGTTCCGATTGCTGAAAGCCTTCCAACTTGACCGCCAACAACTTGAACTGATGAGGTTAATAACTTAACTACAAACGGCGCGGCGGTGGCAAGAAGCATAAGTGGTAGAAAAAATAAAAACGTCGAAGCAAGAAGCGAACCGATGGCAAGTTTGAATTTTAAAAATTGATAGCAGACAGGCCTGGTTAGCGGAACGGTAAGAGAGAGGTAAATTGCCGCAATTAAGATGAATAGATAAAGCAATGATGGGTTAGGTTTGCGGTCGGCAATTTTTCCACCAATGTAATATCCTAACGCAAGGGAGACAAGCGTTACGCCTATTTGCGCCGTCCAGACAAAATGTGAAGTTCCAAAGAAAGGAGCCAGCATCTTTGCCCCTAATATCTCCACAATCAATATCGCAGCGCCGCATACCGCTGCTGTTAAATATAAATATCCCCTTAAACCACCGGGTATGCCAACGACTTCGTTTTGTGATTTCTTCTGCACGCGATATTTTTAAAACAAGAATTTATAATGGGCAAGAAACATTAATCATTTGTTAAAGAAACTAATTTTGAAAAACAGGGATTTATTTTCAACACGGATGTACGTGATTTTTTATAGGATACCTGAATCATCAGCATAGATATCGGAATAAAATAGGTTATCTATAACATCAACCAGCCGAAGGCTGGCATTTTAAAACTCCGAAGGAGTGGCAGGATTGTAGCATTGAAATTAATGCACGGAAAAACCCCGTTAGGGGTGACAGAGCGGTAATATAAATAATGGCTCTGTCACCGCTTTCAGCGGTTTATTATGTTTTGTATTCCGTTTGCTACAATAATGTCACCCGCTTTTGCGGGTTTTGAAATTGGTTTATACTTGCCTGTGGGGGGAAGGGAAGAACGCTGATGACGCAGATTAAACGGACTTACGCAGATTTTTATTCAAAATGGATAGAGAGGATATTTTATAAGAATAAACAAGATACAATTTTTTATACTGTAAATGTGGGTTAATTTCTTTATCATCTGTGTAAATCTGTTTCATCTGTGTAATCTGTGTTCCATTCCCACAACGATAAATTTACCAGGAGGATGTGAAAAAGGGTAAAATTTTCCAAAAGTGATTTTTAAAAATGCATTAAAAAGCCACTGAAAAATCAGGGGGTTGAATTTGATTTTTATCAGTTATGGGATGATAATGGGTTGAAATATTATATGCAGGGATTGTAACTTGTTTTAACTAACAACAAATTGGACAAATTTATTATTTTGAGTAGTTTAAATGGTTAATATTATCAAATAGTTACTATTAGATTTTTATATGGGAGTATTAGACGGAAAATATGGTTTAGTGTTTGGCGTGGCTAATAAGCGCTCTATTGCATGGGCAATTGCTCAAGCCTGGGCAAAGGAAGGCGCTAAACTCGCTTTTACTTATCAGGGCGAACGGTTAAAAGAAAATGTGGAAGAACTGGTTGAGACCTTTGGCGCAGATGTGCCCCTGATAAAGTGCGATGTTACGGCAGATGAAGATGTCAAAAACGTGTTTAATGAAATAAAAAAACGGTTTGGGACGGTTGATTTAATTTTGCATTCTGTGGCTTATGCCCCGCGCGAGGCTCTTGAAGGCAGGTTTGTTGATACAAGCCGAGAGGCTTTTAAGATTGCCCTTGATGTTAGCGCATATTCTTTGATTGCTATTGCAAAGGCGGCAAGTCCATTGATGGTTCGCGGCGGCAGCATAATCGCTATGAGTTATTACGGCGCCGAAAAGGTAATACCGCATTATAATGTTATGGGTGTGGCAAAGGCTGCGCTTGAAGCCAATGCTCGTTATCTTGCTTATGACCTTGGACAGCAAAAAATCCGTGTCAATTGTATCAGCGCCGGGCCTGTTAATACTTTAGCCGCTCGTGGGATTTCGGGATTTACCCAGATGTTGAAACACTATGAAGAACACTCGCCGTTAAAGAGGAATGTAACCCCTGAGGAACTTGGCGCAACAGGTCTCTTCCTCGCAAGCGATGGCTCTGCGGCTATTACCGGGCAGGTAATTTATGTGGACTGCGGATACCAAATTATGGGAATGTATTGATAATGAATGCCAGCGGTAAAAATAAAAAATTACCAGCAGCAGCAGTGCAGGATCATCGACGCACCTATCTTGATTTTTTATATGTTTACCCTGTAATTTCCCGTCGTTCTCGCGGGCTTTCTATCGGCATCAATCTTAATCCGGATAAGATATGCAATTTTGATTGCATTTATTGCGAGGTTGACCGTATTACTCCGCCAAGAGTTAAAACCGTTGATATAAAAATTTTAAAAGATGAACTGACGAGGATAATTGAGTTTATAAAAAGTGGCGACTTATCAAAAAATTGGCGATTCCAAAACACAGACATTTCCCAGATAAAAGACATTGCATTTAGCGGAGACGGCGAACCAACTATGGTGGATAATTTTTCCGCTTATATTAAAATGGTGGCAGACGTCCGCAAAGAACAGGGGCTTGATACAACAAAGATTGTCTTGATAACCAATGCAATGGGTCTTGATAAGTCTGATGTTCGCAAAGGATTGAAAATTCTTGATGAGAACAACGGCGAAATCTGGGGAAAATTGGATGCCGGCACTGAAACCTATTATAAACTGGTGAACAGGTCTAATGTGAAGTTTGAACGTATTCTAAAAAATCTTCTCCTGACTGCGCAAGAACGTCCAATTGTGATTCAAAGTTTGTTCTTAAAAGTTCACGGCAACATAATGCCTGATGACGAACTGCAAGCCTATTGCGAGAGGTTGAAAGAACTTGTTAAAGCCGGGGCAAAGATTAAAGAAGTCCACGCCTATACAGTGGCTCGTCCAACTCCGCTGCCGTATGCCACGCGACTTAATCCTGTTGAACTTAATATTATAGCAAAAAAGATTCGAGAATGTACTGGACTTACAGTCTACGAATTCCCTTAAAATTATCCTCTCTTTAATCTTCCGCGTAGGAAAAATAAATCAGGTTTGTCTTCAATTTCGATGAGGCTGAAGCCGATTTTTTTAAACAATTTTTCCCATTCTTCTGCATCTGGGAGAAAATCGCCTGCAACGGCGCCGCCGACATTTTTGTGAAATTCATTCAATTCTTTACTTCCGCTAAGATGTAGAACAATCAGCATCCCATCGGGTTTTAACAGGTTGCGGATATTTAAAAGCGCCTTTATTTTATCGCGAAAGTGGGGAAATGAATGAAAGCAAATCACGATGTCAAACCTCTCTTTCATATCTACTGTGCCGCAGATATCTATTACTTTAAATTCTGCGTGGATATTCTTTTTTGAAGCGATTTGAATCATTGCAGGCGAAAAATCAATTGAGACTACCTTGCCGGGTTTAACCCATTCAGCCAAACAGCCGCTTATCTGACCTGTCCCACAACCGACTTCAAGAATGTTCATACCTGGTAATAAACCGAGTTTATTCTGGATTTGTCGCAGACGGGATAAGGTTACATTTATATCAGGTCCGCAGGTGTCCCAGTTCGGCGCCTGGTTATCAAAGAAATCCACTCTCGGGTCGTTATGTAAAATATTTTGCATAGTATTACGATTTTTATCTTGCGTATTACTCATTATTAGTAATACTTTTTAATATGAACATAATACTGAGCAATAATATCAGTCAAGCCAAACATTATATTCAATATGTTTCGGCGACAATTTTAATCGGATTTTTAACCACAATCAACGTTCACGCACAGATTCGGTTTGAGACGCATTCTAATTTGCAAACTGTAACTACAAACGGCACAAGCGCTTGGTCTGGCAGTTCACCGTTTTCTATTGTGGGCGTGTTATTGACCGATTCGGATGAGATGCTTGATTCGACGCCAGATTTCTTACCTTATAACGACGGCGAAAATCTCGGCAAAATGGGGGGAGAATGGCAGGTTGTAATTCAGTCTGTCTTACCGGGAGACCGCGGTGGAACTGTATGCTGGATGGGACAAAATTATGGAAATCTCGCATGGATTCGCGACAGTGACAGGAGTTATCAAAATGATGTCTGGATTTCAGAAGTGAACAGGCTTAACCACGACTCGGCAACCGGCCATACATTTAAGAAGGGCGACCTTGTTATTATAACGGTGAACAAATCTCTCTTTTATGGAGGAAAACGAAATATAAATGAAGCCCATGACATATCTTCCGAAGCAGATTTCACAATTACATTAGTGCAGTCAAACTTTGGTCTGCCCGAACCTGATGTAATTTCGCTCAATTCGGTTGTCAAGCCTGATGATGGCGACCACGAAACTAAAGAAGACATCTTTGATGTAACCCGAAAAAGCGGCGGTGAATATTACCAAGGAATTCGTGTTCGGTTAACCGGAATTCAACTGGTTACAAGAGATGGATGGGACCCGGCAAAACCGTGGAATCAACGCAAATGCATTGTAACCGACGGCGAAGGTAGATTCTTCACCTTGCGGCATCCACGTTATAGTCTTGGCGCGGCGCCTACAAACAAATTTGATGCAATCGGTGTTTTCAACCAGGAATCTGATTCAGGCACAGATGGAACTTATGGTTATGAATTATTTGTTCAGCGAATTGAGCCATCAACAGAACCGACTTTGAACATATCAAAGAAAATTATGGTGAGCTGGCAAGGGGAATCTTCAAACTACCGAGTGTTATCTACTCGGACTCTGGATGAAAATTGGACGGTTGTTACAAATGGAATAATCCAGATGAATGGTTTGAATGTCCTGTTGCTTGATTCTACTGATGAATCAAAATTCTTCAAACTTGAACGATTCAAATGAATCATAAGCCATTAACTTGGCAAATTAGCCGTCGTCGCGCCTTCACATTAATCGAACTTCTCGTAGTGATTGGTATAATAGGAATTCTTGCATCTTTATTATTGCCGGCGCTCTCACGGGCAAAAGAAAAGGCAAAGGTTATAAAGGCGCATTCCGAATTATACGGAATCGGTGTGGCGCTTGAAATGTATTCAATGGACAACGATGGCAAAGTTCCACCGGTGCGTGTTAATTGTAATAGCGACCTTGCATCTCATTGGTGTCAGTTGCCGATAGAACTCGCAAGAGACGGTTATCTGCCAAAAAGTAAATTAGGCGGCCGCGATGCAAATCTTGAAGACGTATTTAATCCCGGACACACATATAAATATGCGGCGCCGGGTCCACAATATTTAAACAATGAACCATCTGGGAACTATTCAATTTGGGTGCCGGATTCTTATCCTGATTTAAAAGGCAATACGGGAAAATATTACGATAATCCATCAAAATCGCCAATTCGTTGGGTAGTGTGGAGTATGGGACCAAAGCCGAATAGCAAAAAGAGCCAGAGTTCCAAAGCCCCGATTTCAAAACATACCTGGTATTTAAAGACGGCAGATTCCGGCGTAATTGCCCGCCTATCTACGCGCGAAGGTATGCAAATTAAAAGCCCATAAGTTTCTTCTGATTTATGAGAAAAATAATAAATTTGTTGTCGTTGATAATTGTATGTTTGCTGATAAATATCGGTTGCGATGTTTCAAAGAGTAGTGGTGCAAAGATTGCCGCAAGCAACTCTTACATAGAGAGCGCTATTATTGACATTATTGGAAGGGAAGAAAAAGTTTTACGGCTTGCTGAACCGGGGATGTGTCCCGGTCATTTTGATATTCAACCATCTCAAGCCAGCCAGATGAATAAGTGCAAGGTGTTATTCAAATTTGATTTTCAAAAATTGTTCGAGGAACAATTGAGTAAGGGTGCTACTAATCCAGTGGTAGTGTCAGTAAAAGCCAATGGAGGATTATGTTGTCCCCAGACATATCTTGATATAACACGGCAGGTCGCTAAAGCGCTTATCAATCTCGGGTTAATAGAATCATCTGACAAACGTTTGATTGAGATTGAATCAAGGCTTCAAGAATTAGAGAAACAATGCAGAGCAGAAATTGCAAAAGCCGGTTTAAAAGGAGCGCCTGTTCTTTCAAGTGTTCGTCAAAAAGAGTTTTGCGACTGGCTTGGTTTAGATGTTGTTGGCACTTTTACCGCAGCAGACATTACTGGATTTAATGAAATTGAAAAGGCAATTGCTGTCGGAAAATTTAAGAATGTAAAATTTATTATCGCTAATAAGCCGGAAGGTCGTCGCCTTGCTGACGCCCTTGCGGAAAGGTTAAACGCAAAAGTGGTGGTGTTTGGAAATTTCCCGGAAGACAAAGATGGTGTCTCTTTTGACGCTATGGTTTTAAACAATGTTGCGGCTTTAATAAACCCTGATGGAAAATGAATCAACCAGCGATTGAAATTCAAGGACTCAATGTAAGGTTTTTAACGAATACTGCGCTTGATATTGATGAACTTATTGTGAATTCAGGTGAGTATGTTGTTATAATGGGACCGAATGGCGCAGGCAAAACAACGTTGTTGAAGGTATGCCTTGGACTTCATAAAAAAAATAGCGGGAGTGTAAAAATACTGGGAGTGAATATTGATGAGTTAAATTTTACGGGATTAGTCAAACTTCGCCGTAAAATTGGTTTTACTCCACAAATTTTACCATCAAGGAGCCAGATGCCAATAACTACGCGTGAGGTGATTCAAATTGGTCGGGCGGCTAAATCGGGCTTGTTAAAAAAATTAACTGCGGAAGATAATTTTGTAGTTGAGAAATGGATTAGAGAACTCGGTTTGTCTAACATTGCGAACCGACCATTTAATCTACTTTCAGGAGGCGAACAGCGAAAGGTGATGATTGCCAGAACAATGGCTCAGGAACCGGAGTTATTGTTGTTGGACGAACCAACTGTAAATTTAGATTTGGGATGGCGCGAACGAATAATGAATACGCTTGATGAATTACATAAGAAAACCGGGATTTCAATATTGTTTGTCTCGCACGAAGTAGAAACCATTACTGACCGGTGCAACAGGATTATTTTGATTGAGAATGGAAAGGTTGTTGCAATGGGGAATGCACCTCAAGTTTTTACGCCTAATCGCATAGAATCCTTGTATGGAACAAAAGGAAATATAATTCAGCATAAAGGGCGGTATATTATGATGCCGGAGTTTGACGCTACGGATATTGAACAATTCAAAAGGGAGCGCAACAATGTTTGACCTTGTTTATTGGTTGCCAGTGATTGTTGGCGGGGCAGTCGCAGGGGCATCAAGCGGACTGCTTGGCGTGTTCATTGTCGGAATGCGAATTTCGTTTCTCGGCGTATGTATGGCGCACGCAGCTCTTGCCGGGGCAGTTCTGGGCGGTTTAATCGGATTTGAAGGAGGACAATTATTGATGCCGGCGCTTGTGGCTTCAGTTATCACCGGCCTTGCTCTCGGAATTATTAATCCTGAAAAAACACACCTTGACGATAATATAATTCTTGGATTTTTGTTTTCAGTCACAATGGGTTTAGCGTTTCTCGGTTTAGGATTATACGGAGTGTTTGGTAAAAGTGATAACGATGTTCGAAGTCTTCTTTGGGGTAGCCTTAATTTCTGCAGGTGGCGCGATGTCTATTTTATGCTTGGTGGCGCAACTATGTTGATACTTTATATCGGGCTTTTTTCAAAAGAGATGCAGGCAATTATGTTTTCCCGTTCATTGGCTGAAGCTTCCGGGATTCATTCAAACTTTGTCTGGACGGGATTTCTTGTCATTGCGGCAGTTGTTCTGACTGTGAATTTCCAATCCGTCGGTGGTCTAATGATTTATAGTTTAATCTCAAATCCAGCAGCGGCAGCCTTTGCAATTACAACTGGATTTAAACGTTCGCTGTTTCTCTCAGTATTCTTTGGCGCTATGAGTGGACTATGCGGATTTTTGATTTCGGCTTATGCAAATTTGCCAAGCGGCGCTGTGATTGTACTGTTTTCCTCTATGCTCGTTGTAATAACGCCATTAATAAAATCAATAAAGAGACGTATTGTTGTTTAACAATTTCAAGCCCAATACCGCCAGTTTATATCAGGGAAAATGTTGTTGTTTTTCTCTAACTGTTCTAAATATTGAACATTAACTTTTCCACCAATTATCTGTTCGTACAATTTTGTAAAGTGAATAAGATGACCGGTTACCCTTCTACGTGCATATTCAGGACTTGTCTTTGTGTAGATAATAAAAGGCCAGTCGCTTGCTTGGGCAAGGAGCAATTCGCGTGCTGCCTGTTTTAGCGCCCTATCAATGAGAGGAGGACTGTTTTTCACATACTTTTTGGCAAGCGATTTCATTCTTATCTGGGCAACATTCAAATGCGGTAAAATCCATGCGTTTGATTGGTTTATCCATAGTTTAAAATGACCATCTTCGCCCCAAGAAGAAGAAGAAGGTGCCACTACTTGATGGTTCGTATTATCTGAAATGTATTCAGTCGGCGTTGCTAATTTGCAAATATTCTGGTCAAAGCAGATATATCTCATCAGATAGTTCAAAAATTCCGGTCCTTCATACCACCAGTGCCCGAACAGTTCGGTATCATAAGGCGCAACCATAATCGGTGGACGTTTCATCAATGGATAAACTTTTTGAATGCATTCAATCCGCACATCAAGGAAATGCCGGGCGTGAGTTGCGGCAGCCTCCAATGCTGCTTCTCTATCGTAAGGAAGTTTATCCGTACCTCCGCCTGAAATTCTATAATATTTTATGCCTGTAAAACTACGCAAACCGTCGCCCGGTAGATATGGCTTAATGTAATCATATTCAAGGTCGTAACCGATGTCCCGATAGAAGTCCCGATAACGCGGGTCTCCCGGGTATCCACCATCTCTGCTCCAAACCTGTTGCGCAGAAAAGGGATCGCGTCCAAATACGAGTAAGCCTTGCGGGGTATACACTGGCGCAAAAATACCAAACTTTGGCGCAGGGATGCCGTTCATTAATCCGTGCGTTTCAACAACGAACCACTTGAAATTTGCCTCTTTTAATATCGGTTCAACCTCCGGAGAATAAGCGCATTCAGGCAACCAGAAACCTGATGGTTCCCGACCAAAACGTTTTATGTAATCATCTCGCGCAACCATTACTTGCGCGCGCAGGCTTTCAGGGTGTTTAGACAATAGCGGCAATAAAGAATGAGTAGCAGCGGTTGTTATTATTTCCAGGTTACCTGCTTGTTGAAATTTAGAAAATGCCTTTACTAAATCGCCATCATAAGATTCAAACGATTGCCGAATTGCCGTAAGTCTATTGAAATAAAACCTTGCGAGCTTGTTAAACTCCTGTTCAAGCATCGTTCTATGTATCTCTTTTTGAGAAATTTCAATCAAATCGTCAAGATGTCGGCGATAACGTTTCATCAAGAGTTCGTCCTGCAACATTGCGCAAAGCGTCGGTGAAACCGTTATAGTTAAACGCCACGGCATTTTTAATGAACTCCAACTTTCCATTACTTGCAAAATTGGGACATAACTCTCCGTAACAGCCTCAAAAAGCCAACTTTCTTCAAGAAAACGCTCGTATTCACAATGCCTTACAAAGGGCAAATGACTGTGTAAAATTAATATTAAGTAACCTTCCATTTTCTTTATTATCAAATTAACATTTATTAGACGATGCTACCGAAAAACTATTTATTTTTTTATTTCAGGAGGGGATAATTTTTGCGGGGATTTACATTCTCCCACTTCGCCTTCTAAGGATTTTGTTTTTCGGCTAAATTCAAGACTTACTTTTCTACGATCAGACCCATCTTTTGAGACAGCGCGAGCGATAACTTCATAAATCCCATCCGGTAGAGAAAAACGGAGTGTAAATGTGCCATCAGGACGGAGCGCAATTTTATTGCCGCCAACTGTAACTTGCGCATCTGGTTCTGTTGCGCCATAAACTATCAATTCAGCCTGTATATTGAACCAGAATTTGCGTTTTTCTTCTGGTGCTTCTTTTGGACTTGAAATTCCCAATTGTGGTATTTCCACCAGTGGTTGACCTGATGGCGCAGGTATTAAACCCGCGAGGGCTGGAATCAACTCAGCAGGCCGAAATTGTGGTTGTCCTTTTCCTAATATCGGAAGTTCAATTGAACCTTGCTGCCTCCATCCATAAACGAGCGAGGCAATTTGTATCTGTTCTTCAATTGAAATTTCAGGATAGTTCAATCCATCAGCCACTCTGCTTTCCTGTGGAATTTGAGTCCCTTCGCCTGCTTGCTCATAGACTCCTCCACCTGTCGTGGTTTCTTTTGAAGGCTGTGGGAATGGTTTTATAGATTCCCTTTCAATCTGTGTTATTTTGAAAGCCGTTATCGGTTCAAGTGTCTTGACAGGCTCGGAAACAAGGACCGTGTTAAATTGTTCTTTTTTGTCGTAATAACCAAGCACAATTACATAGTTTGCACCCGGAATATTAACTTTAATGAACCAATCACGGGAATGTGGATAAACCGAGATTTCATTTTGTGGTTCGCCGCTGGGTTGGTTCAGATAAACGCGCAGTGTCATACTTCCGCGCGATGAAAGTTTATTATAATGTTTAATCCTGGCTGTGGGTAAATCCCACGCGGCATAAATCCAGTAAGGGTCTCGTGCAGTTACATACATACTGCCTGTGCCATAAGATTCCGGAAGTTCAAAACTTTCTTCCGAGGGAGGAAAGTGATTTTTAACGGGTTCAGGTCCAAGAGCAAATTTAATTCCTATCCCGCGCTGCGGCGGTGTGGAAGGGTAGTCGCCTTCAAGTAAGATAGGCGGAATTTCTAATACCTTGACCTTCTTGGCGACAGCGGTTTTCTTTTTCTTAATAGAAGAACCAGCGGTTTTTCGGCTTTTTTTAGCCGGCTTAACCACTTTTTTAGTTACTACCTTTTTGGCAGCCTTCTTCTTTGCTAAAGTTTTCTTTTTAGCCTTCATTTTAGAAAAATCTTATGACCCGCTTTTTAATGACCTCTACATATTTTAACTGTTAATTATATTAATTCATCAGCCAATTTAAATCAATGAAATTGTTTTTGTTTGAAAAAAACAAAATCTTGTCTGACAATCGTATCAATAATAGCATAATCTGTATATTTTTAATAATCTAAGCGATTATGAAAAAAAATGTTGTTCAAGTAGAAATTAAGGGCATCGTGCCAACGAATGCTGACGCTGCGATTTTTGTCGGAAACGATAAAAAATCGTTCGTAATCTATGTTGAGCAATCAATGGGCGAAATAATCAATATGTTTTTAAACAATATTCACAAAGAACGACCATTGACCCACGATTTAATGCTAAATATTTTCAAAGGTTTTGGAATTGAAGTAATGCATGTCATTATTTGCGAACTGAAAAACTCCACCTATTATGCCCGATTGTATCTTAAACAACAAAATGAATTAGGAACAAAAATCGTTGAACTTGATGCGCGTCCCAGTGATTGCCTCGCCATTGCAAGCAACGTTAAATGTCCAATTTTTGTTACGGCCTCGCTCTTTGAACAGATCGAAGATATGAGCCAATTTTTGAAAAACCCCGACCAACCTTGATTATGCCTGAAAATTCAAATACTGCTGCCCCTGTTATCCTTGTATTCGGTTCTGATGACTTTCTTGTAAAAAGCCGTTCAAGGCAGATTTTTTCTCAATGGCGCAACCAGAACACAAGCATTGACGAGGAAATTATTGATGGCGCAGTTGACTCGCAAGAAGAAACGTTGAAATCAATTTCAAAACTTATCCAGGCGTTGAACACACTGCCGTTCTTCGGTTTAATGCGAATTGTTTGGCTCAAAGACTGCAACTTCTTTTCGGATAAATCCCGAACCACTTCTGAACGGATATGGAAAAACATTGATGAACTTGCCAGAACCATTAAGCAAATAAAATGGAGTGATGTGCGGCTTTTAATCAGCGCAGATGAAATCGATAAACGACGTTCCATTTTCAAGGTAATTAACGAAGTTGGCAAAACCGAATATTATGAGGCGCTTTCAATTCAAGACCCGGAGTGGGAGGATAAGGCAATCAATTATGTGAACAAAATATTAACTCAAAATGGCAAAAAGGCAGATGAAAATGTTCTACTTGAACTGGTAAATCGTGTCGGACCTGAATTTTCGTTTTTGCACTCCGAAGTGGAAAAACTGATAATTTATACAGCCGAACGCGACCATATTACTATGAAGGATTTGGACGCAGTTTGTTCTAATAACAAACTCGTTTCTGCCTTTGCCCTGGCTGATGCCCTCGGAAAACGCAACCTGTCAGCCACGTTGAAACATCTTGAAGAAGAATTCTGGGGTTTGCAGTTTGACAAGGACAAAAGCGAAATCGGAATACTTTATGGGATAATTTCAAAAGTCCGCACAATGCTTGTCGCAAAAAGTCTTGCCGAATCAAAACTGGTTAAACAAACGCAAAATTATTATGCCTTTAAAAAACAACTTGATTCCACAGGCATAAGCGCAATTTCAAGCCTTAAAATACACCCATTTGTCCTTCATAAAGCCTTTGAAGATTCAAAAAATTTTACACGAGAAGAATTGATTTCCGCGATGGAGTTGTTGCTGAAGTGTAATCACGATTTAGTCTCTACACAACAGGACAAAAAACGGCTAATTCAACAAGCGCTCGTTAAAATCCTCCTAAAAAAACGGCATAAGTAATTCCGATTATTACGCCGCAGCAATAATGGCTTCTGGAACAAGTTTATCAGCAAACAATCGTATCTTCTTTTCAACTAAATCTATGGTTTCATCAGGGGTTGAAGTTCCCGCAGTTATGCCAACTGTTTCTGCGCCAATAAAATATTCAAGCATCAGTTCATCCACATTTTCAATATGATAAACCCGTCTGCAATAAATGGCGCAAGTATTAACCAATTCTTTGGTATTATTACTTTTTCTACCCCCAATGACAATAACCACATCGCATTGTTTGGCAAGTTCAATCGCTGAATCCTGTCGTTGCTTTGTCGGGGCGCATACTGTATCTACAAAACAGACTTCGGAATTCGGGAAACGATTTTTCAACAAATTTACCAGTTCTAACACATAGTTGATAGGTTGAGTGGTTTGAGAAACAACACCGTATTTTTCCCGCTCTTTTAAATTGAAAATATCTTCCGCAGTCAAAACGACATCATATTCATCAAGGTCTTCCACAACACCTCGCACCTCTGAATGGTCTCTGCGTCCGATAACTACTGGATGAAATCCGTTCTCGACAAATTGTCTAACGGTTTTATGGACATATCTAACAAGTGGACAGGTGGATTGCAAGACTTGATAACCTCTGGCTTGAAGGCTTGCTATTGTCTTTTGGGAACAGCCGTGTGCAGTAATCATCACTGTATCATATCTAATTTCTTGAAATGAATTAGCAAAGTGAACCCCTTTATTACGCAACTCATCAAGGACAATATTATTATGGACAAGTTCGCCGAGAACGGAGAATTGAGAAGTTGCAGCGACCTTGTTTGCGAGGGTGATAGCGTTTCTAACGCCGAAACACATACCGAGATGAGTTGCTTTAAAAATTCTCATAACTTTGTATTACAAAGTATATGACAACATATCTTTTTTATTTGTTCAATATTTTTTTTATATCTTTTTATTTCGAGATTCTTTTAGTATTTGTTCCAGTATATCAAGATACCGCCTGA
>JAKPVM010000319.1 GCA_029572555.1 Verrucomicrobiota bacterium
TTGTGTCTTGTATCTTGTAAAATATCCTGTATATCCCTGTTAAATAAAAAATCCCTGTAAATCTTATGTTTATCTTTTGTTTCTATATAAAAAAATCCCTGTGATAAATCCGCGTTTATCAGTGTTTTAAATATTTGCGAACATTTACGAGAAATTTTCATATTAACTGCTTTCGCAGATTAACGAATCTGTTTATATTATTGTGTCAATTCAACAAATATTTGCCCCTATATTCAATTGTAATTTATTTGCTAATGATTGAGGGGAAAAGGGATAAAAATTTCTAAAAGTGATTTTTAAAAATGTGTTAAAAAACCCCTGAAAAATCAAGGGGCTGGATTTGGTTTTTACCAGTTATGGGATGATAGTGCTTAATTTTATTATTCAGTAGGAATTGCCTACCACTGATGGTAAATGTGGTAGGAGCATCGTTGCTCCCAATCAGAATTTGTCAGCAGGGATGCTGACACCACCCTGCAGACTGCCAGCAAGGATGCCGAGTCCACATTTAAAATTGTCAGCAGTAATGCTTGCCTAAAAATTTAATATCTTTGGCAGTAATGCCACCCTATACAAACAAGATAATAATAGTTCATAATAGGTTAGCCACAATTTCTGCAGCTCTTTTTGCCGCCCCCGGATTTCCTAATGATTGAATGACAGAATCAAGTTTCTTTTGAATTATCTGCCGCTTTGATTCATCAAGAAGTTCCAACGTTTTTTTGGCAATATTTTCTCCGGTAGCATTGTGTTGAATCAGCTCAGGAAAAACATCTTCATTGGCAATAATGTTTGGCATCGCAAGATATTTTACATTCACAATTCGTTTCCCGATTGTGTATGTTAAAACGGAGGTCTTATATATAGCCACAGTTGGCAGTTTAAAATAGGCGCACTCTAACGTTACGGTTCCTGTGGATGCTATTGCCACATCGGAATTTATTAAAGCAGTCTTTAAATCACCAGTAGTTATCAAAAGTCCATCTAAAGATGAAACAAACGGCATTGCATAATTTTTTAAATCTTCATCCGGCAATACCATTAATAATCGGGCGTCCGCAATTTGCTGGCGAATATATTTTACCGCTTCAACCATTGGTGGGAGATGGCGCTTCAATTCTCCGTAGCGGCTGCCGGGTAATAACAGGATTTTCGGTAGTGAATTTTTCTCTCGTTTAGCCCCTCCGCTATCTGGATATCTATCTATGATAGGATGTCCTACAAATTCAACCTTCAACTGCGGGACACGGTTTTTATACCATTCTTTTTCAAAAGGAAAGATAGAGAGCAGCAAATCAAAGTTTTCTCCAAGTTTCCTGGCGCGCCAGGGTCTCGAAGCCCACACTTGCGGTGAAACATACTGGATAATTTTAGGCGACCATCTGAAAAATGCGCCTTGATGTTTGTGGATATTTTTCCTCAATGCGCTTGCGAACCTTAAGTTAAATCCGGAAAAATCAACGCAAACAATCAAGTCCGGCATCTTGAGAAAAGCCAGTTCAATTAATTGGTCAAATGCATCTTTGTAATATTTATAATTTTTTAGCGCATCAACAGGACCGATTGAAGAGTGCTTTGTCAAATCAAAGACAACGTCGATGCCAGCCGATTTCATTTTTGAGCCGCCAGCACCGAAAAAGTAAGGTTCTAATGTTGTGGTTAATGGTTGCGAAAAAGTTTTATCTGATTTTATTTTATCAAGGATTGTTAATTTAAGTTCTTGAGCCAATTCAGCTGCAAGCAAATCGCCGCTTGATTCGCCTGCAATAAACATTACCTTTACCCTTTTCATCTCGCCATTGCCCTCTGAAATATTTATAGTAAATATTTTGATGTATTGCAAAGTCTAACTTAAGTTGAATTGTAGGATTTTAATTAAATGTTGAAATGGCTGAAGCCGAAGATAAAGATTACACAGTGGAACACAAGGTGTCGTTTGAGACAACTCATTGGAGCGTTGTTCTTGCGGCGAGCGACACTAACGCACCAAACGTTCAGGAAGCACTTACAAATCTTTGCAATGCTTATTGGTATCCGATTTATGCTTATGTTCGCAGATGCGGTTATAATTCACACGACGCCCAGGATTTAACGCAGGAGTTTTTTGCCCGTTTACTGCGAAGTCATTATTTTGCACTTGCTGATAGGAAAAGGGGAAAGTTTCGTTCATTCTTGATTTCTTCGTTGAAACATTTTCTTTCGCATGAATGGGATAAGGCAAAGGCTCAAAAACGAGGCGGCGGCGCTAAAATAATCAGCATCGACGAAGAAGAAGGAGAAAATCGTTATAAATTTGAACCCCGTGATAATGTTGCCGCTGATGTGCTATTTGATAGACGATGGGCTTTGACACTTCTTGAACAGGTTTTAAGTAGACTAAAAACGGAGTATGAAAAGTCTGGAAAGGCTGAACTATTCAATACAATAGAATCTGCTTTGACAGGTTCGGAAAAGTTGCCGTCCTATACTGAAATCGGAAAGAAATTGGATATGACAGAAGGCGCAGTTAAAGTTGCAGTTCACAGATTGCGGCAAAGATACGGCGAACTTTTAAGAGAAGAAATCGCTAACACGGTTTCCAGCCCCGAAGAAGTAGAGGAAGAATTACGAAACTTGTTTGAGGCATTAAAAACAGGATAATTATTTAACCGGCACCCAGCCTTTTCCCGGTATGAATTCACGACTGCCGGAAGATGACTTGCAACCAGTCGATATGCCTGCTACCAAAGCAAATAGGATTAAAATAATAATAAACTTTTTCATACCACATAGCTTAATCTTAGTTGTAAATTAATCAAGATTGTAGCAGATTAATAATGGGTATGGGGAACGGATTTAAATCCTTAAAAGGTAAATTGTTGTTAGACGGTGGCGCTCTTTACGGTTCTTTTTTTCATAGAACTGTTGTCTTGATATGCCATCACGACGCAGAGGGGGCTTTTGGACTTGTCCTAAACAAAATTTCAGGAACAACACTTAGCGATATCCTTGTAGCAAACCTACCAAGGGCTATAAGGGATTATCCGGTCTATTTTGGCGGTCCTGTCCAACCAACTGCCTTGAGTTATATCTATATGCCAGATTCTACATCGGGTTCAAATGTGATGGATAATCTTAAAGTAGGACATTCTCTTGACGATTTGATTGACGTCGGAGAATCGCTAACTGAATCTTCAAAGTTAAAGATATTTGCAGGCTACGCCGGTTGGAGTCCGGGGCAACTTGATGATGAGATGCGCCGCAAAGCCTGGCTTACACACCCTGCCTCTCTGGATATGATTTTTTTACCTAACCCGGATAAGTTATGGGAGAAAATTATTAGAACGAAAGGTTGGAAATATAGGCTTTTGGCAGATTCACCAGAAGACCTTTCGCTGAATTAGAGCCTTTTATGAAAACAAATCGCCGCAATTTCTTGCGTATTACCACAGGCAGCACATTTTTTATTTTATCCAGGAAAAATCTTTTTTCAGATCTTGCAGACAACGAAATTCTTGCGCGAATAGAAGATAGCAAACCATCAAAAAAACAACGGTTGTCCGCAGAACTGAAGCGGCGAATCGGTTCAACTCACGTTGCAGGAAAATATCATCTAACAAAAAAACCATTTTTGTTGGAAGGGGCTGAAAAATTGCTTTCGCTCGGGACAAAACTTGGAAAATTCTGGCTTATTCCACGAACCACAAAAGGTGATTATTCGTTTAATAGCAAGTGGGGTGATTATAAAAACCTTACAGAACTTATCAGTTCTGAATATTATTCACAACTGTTAGAAATGCCCTTTGAAACATTGATTTTTGAGGCGCAATCGCCAATTGAGGAACGATGGCGAAATGAAAATCTACCCGATGACTTCTATAAATCTGTCTCGGAAGAGTTTTATAATTTGACAGCCTATCTGTATAAAAAATGCAAAAACAAAGATGTTACGATAATACTTCAGCACTGGGAAGGGGATTGGATGCTTCGGGGTAGAGGCGGAGAGATGTGGAATGTAGTTCCCCAAAACTGGCAGCAACTTTGTAAGAATATGCAAAAATGGTTCGCCGCAAGACAAAAAGGTGTTACGACGGCAAGAAATGATTATGGCAAAGAAGCAAAATGTGTAGTCGCAAATGCATCAGAAGTCAACCGCGTGGTTGATATCTGGAAAAATATTCCAACTGTGACTCGCGATGTTTTGCCTTATGTTGAACTTGACCTTGTTTCATATAGCTCTTATGACGGTATGAAAGACCCAATTACAATGTGGAAGTGCATTCAAGAAATCAAGTCTTATGCAAAAACAACCCCGTTGTTTGGCGAAAAGGCGGTTTATGTCGGAGAGATTGGTATTCCCGAAAACATTCAGAAGGATAACATAAAAGAACGATGGGATTCATTTATGGGGGTGTTCCTTGCGACAGGTATGAAATACGTCGTTCAATGGGAACTTTATTGTAATGAATTAAAACCTTCGCAGGAGAAAATCAAACTCCCTGTTTCTGATTCTTCTTTAATGCGCGGTTTCTGGCTGGTAAAACCGGATGGGAGTTTATCTGAAAGCGGCGAATATTTCACGCAATTATGGAAAAAATCAGTGGGATAATTTGTGACGCACCTAACAAATTAAGAAATGCGAATTTATAAGGTATTGAATTACAAGCCTGAATCATTAGCATAGATATTGAAATAAAATAGGTGGTCCATAAAATCAACCACAGCCGAAGGCTGGCATTCTTCAACTCCGTCAGGAGTGGCAGGATTATAGCATAGACATTAACACAGAAGAAAACCCCGTTAGGGGTGTCAGAGCGATAATTTAGAAATCCAATAATGGCTCTGTCACCGCTTTGGGCGGTTTATGATGTTTTGTTTTTTCTTTGCTATAATCCTGTCACCCGCTTTGGCGGGTTTTGAAATGGGTTTATATCATTTTTACAACCCTAAAAAAATTCATTCATAACATCAACCAGCCGAAGGCTGGCATTTTTTAACCATCGATAGATGGTGGCAGAATTATAGCATAGACATTAACACAGAGGAAAACCCCGTTAGGGGTGTCAGAGCGATGATTGAGAAATCCAATAATGGCTCTGTCACCGCTTTCAGCGGTTTATGATGTTTTTGTATCCCTTTTGCTATAATAATGCCACCTGCTTTCGCAGGTTTGGTTTATATCATTTTTACAAACCTAAAAAAATTCATTCATAACATCAACAATCTGGCATTCTGAAACTCCGCAAGGAGTGAAAGGATTATAGCAAAGAAATTAACATAAAAGAAAACCACGCAAGTGGTGACAGAGCGATAATTTTAATAATGGCTCTGTCACCGCTTTGGGCGGTTTATGATGTTTTT
>JAKPVM010000321.1 GCA_029572555.1 Verrucomicrobiota bacterium
CGAGGGCCTTCCCGGTCAATTTATTCCCTTGGTCGGTCGGAAACGCCCATGGAGAGGTTGAAAAAATTTTATCCCGGGCTCTGAAATAGTCCCTGATATAGGTTGGATGCTCATCAGACTGTATGTCCCGACGTTCCATCGACAGCAATGCGCATAAACGGATTCCGTTTCGCGCCATGGTAACCACGGCCAGGTCCCGATATGCCAGGGTATCAAAAAACAGCCTGTTAAGCACTATGTTCCTCTAAATACGCTAACAAATCATTAAACCGGTTCTCGTTTAATACTCGCGTTACGCGTCGCCGACAGCGAGATCGGAATCCAAAATCTTTCATCTCTAGCGGAGGCTCATTAGAAATTCCGGCCCGGTATGCCCATCGCCAACATCTCAACACACCAATGATTCGGCGTTGGATTGTGGCGGGGGCTAAACGGCGACCGCGGAGATGCCGTAAAAAACCATATATTTTTTCCTCGGAGAACTTTAATTCAGTATCGCCCGTACAATTTACATACGCCAGAACGTCCGTTCTATATGCAGACGCCGTCGCTATATCTCGATCCATTAAGATTAAGTGATTATAGAATTTTTCTATCGTGGATTGAATTTTTGTATTCATATACCGCGCCCGTATCTGTTTTCCGTTTTATATTCGCTATACCGATTATATGCCAAAATGTTATGCTGTCAAGACCTAAATATTTAATGTACGTCATCACATCAGCAATTTATCAAAACAAAGGAGAAAAACATGCCCAAAAAAATTAACCCACCCCCAAATCCAAATAGGCTAACTCGTTTTATACTCGACAATATGGAAGGGTTAAATCTCACTGTAACTGAGCTAGCTAGAAAAGCTGGCATCAGCCAGTCACACCTATCGAGTATTTTGTTAGAAAAAGCCAATCCATCCGTGGAAATAATTAACAAATTGGCTGATTTTTTTAATACTCCACGCACATACCTATATAAACTAATGGATTGGATTGACATTGACTCACAAGAAGATCAAGACCAACTAACATACCTATTAGGTTTGGCAAAGCAGGATCCACAATTTGCTGAATTAGTGGAGTTATATTCACAATGTACAACCCCAGATCAGCGGAAGAAGTTGATTCGGATTATACGCGCTTCAATTGAGTAAGAGCACCGATAATTGAGTTGAGGCACAATACCTTCGCCAATTATGGTGATGAAACCGGCAGTTTTGCCGGGTGAATACGGCCTAAAGCGGCCACTTTAGAAAAAAGCTGCAAAACTAAATTGCTATCGGGCATTTGCGGAAGCATTTTTATTGTTTCGGACACAT
>JAKPVM010000035.1 GCA_029572555.1 Verrucomicrobiota bacterium
AACCTTTGGTGATCCGTCGCATTATCCAGACGACGTAGGGCTTGACGCGATCGGAGGGGCGAACGGGCGGCCAGCCGGTTTGGCCATGCACATCGTCATCGTGAACGGGGGAGTTTCTGTCCGCGAATACGCGCTCTACGAACAAGGCTTCAAGCGTATCACTTTGACATACCAAATGACTACCGGAACGCTCAATAGTTTCAGGAGCTATGTGAAGCAGAGTGGTGGATGCAAATGCTGGTCATACTTTGGTATTAAATAAGTATCAGACTTCGTGATTATGAATAGTCAAATGAAACATTACCTCGGATTTTTAGGGGTTGGGGCGTTAGGTGGTCTGTTAGCGCTCATAAGTATTGTTGCTGCCTTAATGGTGAGCAAAGGCAGTCCACTCCACTCGTTTATCACGAAACTGTTTGACGGTATCAATAAGCCGGTGGAATTAATTCCTGGATTAGGGTTCCTGGCGGAGCGACAGGATCCCATTTTGAGCCTCGGATTCATGGCTCTCTATTGGGCGATGATCGGAGCTTTGGTTGGAAGTCTCGTTTTCGTGGTTTCGGCTTGCCGCCGAAGGGCGAAAAAAAGTCCAAGCCGAATCTCGCACAATGGTTCATAAAGAAATCCAGCGCTGGCGCAGGTTTCACTGTAACATGGTTCATTTTTCCTATCCCGCTCGACTGCTTTCCTTTCGCCCGATGATCGCCCAGCGGATGCCGTCCTGCAACTCGCCGAAGATACGCACGTAATCTCCCCACGTCCCCAGTCTTGCCGCTGGAGTTCCTTCCGCCGTTGGTGTCATAAGGTTTTTGGTTTTCCTTTGACCTGGTATCAGATGGGGTTTTTGACACTTTTGGCACCGATCCGGAAAAGCCCCCCTTCGCGCAAGCATTCCAAGGTTACGATTCCGCATAAAGGACTGCGCCTCGCAAACCTTGGAAACCTTGCGCTCGCCCCGTTTGAAAATGGCGACTTCCTAAATCCTTTCTGCACTTCGTTGCGCTCCCAGCAAACGGCACAGCTCTCTGTTTTACCCAATCTGGCCTTTTGCTGACGCTCCACTTTCGTTTCGAAACGCTTCAGAAAGTCGAAAATTACAATTTCCCAACTTCATACATAAATTTCCATAAGTAGCGTATTATCAAGGACATAGCGTTTTGGATTAGGCACTACAACGCACAGTGAAAATACGACACTTGATAGTCAACAACTTACAAATTTAATCAATCAAAAATGTATGAAGTCGGGCGGGCTTGAAGCCGCAATGTTGTGGGAGGGATTCAAGGTTGTTATTGGAATGGGAATTAGGAAAGCCGAAGCCTTGTGGGTTCTTGAAGACAATGTCCAGATGTGTCGTGTGATGGAATATTTCGGTGGCGTAGTTTATAAGCGCTATCGGATTTATGAAAAGGCGCTGTAAAATTTTTATTTGTCTTCACATTTTCTCTTGTTGACTATCATCGTTTATCAAGAAAAAACGATTTTAATAACCTCCTACATTCTTCAATCCGAACGCCGCTGACAATCGGACACCTATGGTTTAAAGTGGTTGATTGAAGTAGGTTCATAGTGCTGCCGGCTGCGCCGGCTTTGGGGTCGGGGGCGCCATAAACAACTAATGAAAGACGGGTGTGAACGATAGCCCCGGCGCACATTGGACACGGTTCTTTTGTAACATAAAGGACACAATCAGTCAGTCGCCAATCCACGACAGCAGCCTGCGCCTGCGTCAGTGCAAGCATTTCAGCATGGGCAGTAGCATCTTTCAAAAGTTCAACTTGATTGTACGCCCGCGCAATGATTTTCCCATCTTTTACGATTACTGCGCCAACAGGTACTTCGCCTTCCTTTGCCGCTCGGGAGGCAAGCTTAATTGCCTCTCCCATAAAATAGTGATGAGTTTCTAAATCAATTGCCATTTCTTTTGGCGCATTGATGTCAGATAAAGTCTGCGAATCTTTTTCGCTTTCATTCCAGAAAGGCGTTTTTGGATTTGTCTTAACTGGTTCTGAGATTTTATTAACGCCTCCTTTTATGGATTCTTCCAACGTCCATGTATTTTTCCCTTCTTCAAGGCAATGGCAATGAGCCGAGAAAAATCCGCCGCGATGTTCCCAAACAAGTTGCCATATCATTTCGCTGTCTGTTTGAGGAAGTTTGAGGTTTGGAATATCTGCCTTATCAAAGAACGCAAAACTGCCTTCCTCATTTGGCGGAGGGAGTTGATTGATAGGCGGTTTGACCTCGAATAAAAACATTAACCAATGGGCTGTGCCTTCGTAGCCGTGTTCGCTAATAATGCCGACAAGGTGTAAATCGTTATGGCTCAAGGTAATTCCAAGTTCTTCTTGGGCTTCTCTAATTGCGCAATCGTAAGGGGATTCACCGATGTCTGTCTGGAGTTTACCACCGCAAGGGCTCCATAAACCTAAGTTTGGCTCTTTAGTTCTTTGCAACAAAAGCGCCTGTCCTTGTTCATTAAACACGTAAAGCAGTGTTGATATTTTATATGGCAATGGCATATTTGCGTCTAATTATAATACATTAAAGATTAGATTTTACTGTTGTAGATTAAAATCTAACTATATTAAAACAAATTTATGAAGATTATTAAAACATTTATTGCGGTATCGGGATTTCTTATTTGCGGTGTCGCTTTTTGCGCTGACAATTTTAACAGCAACCAGACAGATGGCTGGCGTTATTTATTTGACGGCAAGTCAACCGATAATTGGCGTGGATATAGAAAGCAGATGTTTCCGTCAACCGGGTGGAAGGTTGAAGATGGTTGTTTGAAAAAAATTGAAGGACAACGCGGCGGCGATATTATAACAAAAGAACAGTTTGATAATTTTGAACTTGAATGGGAATGGCGAATCCCGCCAAAGGCAAACAATGGCGTGAAATATTTCGTCACTGAACAAAGACCAGGCGCGCCCGGACACGAGTATCAAATGTTCGATGACACAACAACAAAAAATAGAAAACAGATGACGGCTTCATTTTATGATGTGTTGCCGCCTACTGAACATAAGCCGATTAAACTTGCGCCGGAGTGGAATCAATCCCGTCTGGTAGTGAATGGCAACCGCGTTGAGCACTGGTTAAACGGTGAAAAGGTTCTTGAATATGAATGCGGTTCTCCGACATTGATGGAGGCAATTTCAAAGAGCAAATTCAAAAATGCAGAAGGTTTTGGCAAAAAGATAAAAGGCTATATAATGTTGACCGACCACACAAGCGAGTGCTGGTTCAGAAATATAAAAATTCGCGAGATTAAGTCAAACTAACTATTGCATATACAAAATAAAAGACGAAATTATAGTTTATGAAGACTGCTTACGAAATAGCAATGGAGAGATTTGGAAAAGGCGAGACTGTTAAATTAACTAATGAACAGAAAAAACAGATAGCCGAGATTGAAAAGATTTATAAGACAAAGATAGCGGAAATGGAAATAGCTACTGAATCTAAAATCGAAAAGGCTGTTGATTCAGGCGATTACGACCAGATTGATGTATTAAAAAAAGAACTGGTGGAAGAACGGAAAAAACTTAATGACGAAATGGAACAGGAAAAGGAAAAAATCCGTCAACAGAAAAAATAACCGATTCTCAAATACGCTATTTTCTTTTAATTCAATTCAACTGATTTATTATAAGGGGAATGTCCGCAGACAAACAACTGACCCCGATGATGTTTCAATACCGGCGGATAAAGGGTAGCCTCCCGCGCGATGCATTGTTGCTTTTTAGATTGGGTGATTTTTATGAGATGTTTTTTGAAGATGCCCATACGGGGTCGCGACTTCTAAACCTTGCGCTCACAAAACGGAATGGCGTCCCGATGTGCGGACTTCCATTTCACGCTGTCGGTGGGTATATTGTGCGCCTCTTGAAAGCCGGTTTTAAGGTTGCCATTTGCGACCAGTTAGAAGAACCAAAACCGGGCAAACTCGTCAAACGCGAAGTAACGCAAATTATCAGTCCGGGGACGCATTTTGATGAACGGATGCTTCAGGCTGAACGGAATAACTACCTTACCGCCGCAGTACTTGTCGGAAAGACAGTTGGTTTCGCCGCCCTTGATTTGACCACAGGTTCATTCATAAGCACTGAATTGGACGATTATCAAGCCCTTTTAACTGAACTCCAAAGGCTTAAACCAGCAGAAGTGATTATCCCCGATGATGATACGCAATTGCGAATTTTGTTGCAAACGGGGAAACTCTCTGATGCGGATAAAAATGGTAAATCAGATAATCAATTTGTCAGCGCAGCAACGGCTTTTGGATGGGTTTTAAGCGGATATGAAAGCTGGGTTTTCTTGCCAGAAACCGCTCTGCATACCGTTCTTGAACATTATAAAGTCGCAACGGTTGACGGATTTGGTCTTAAAAACAGGCTTTCCGCAATCTCAGCAGCCGGGGCTTTGCTTCATTATTTAACCCAACAACTCCACCGAGAAATCCAGCATCTCAACGCCCCCGGTTTTTATTCAAAAAGCGATTTCTTAATCCTTGACGCCACTACATTATCTCACCTTGAAGTCCTTGAACCGCTTCAACGAGATGCCCCGCAAAAGGCTTCGCTTTTTGGGGTAATGAATAAAACTGTAACGCCAATGGGTGCGCGACTTTTAAGGGACTGGCTTTCGCAACCGCTTGCCAGTAGAGAACGGATCATTCATAGACAGGAGGCTGTTCAATCTTTTTATGACCAGCAACAATTGCGTGAAGAATTTCGCTCGGCGCTTGAAGAGGTGCGTGATATCGAACGGACAATTGGACGGCTTGCAGCCGGTTCAGGCAATGCCCGAGACCTTGTAACTCTTGGTCAGGCTTTGTCAAAACTTCCCTCGATTAAAAATATCGTTTCCCGGTTGATTCAAAATAGAAGGAACGGAGTTGCATCAGCAGTTAAGGAGCTACCGTTGTCTTCGGAGGGTTTGATTAAGGAGGAAACGGGAGAAAAGCCGTTGCTTGAAGATTTGGTTGACAAAATAATTGAACAACCGCAATTGGTTGAACTAATAAATCGGTCAATAATCGACGACCCGCCAATATCTACAAAAGATGGCGGGATAATTCGCGATGGATTTAATCCTGCGCTTGATGAACTGCGTCTTGCGATGCGCGAAGGCAAAGAATGGATAGCAAAATTACAGCAAGAAGAGATTCAAAAAACCGGAATACCATCGCTAAAAATCAGGTTCAATTCAGTATTCGGATATTACATTGAGGTAACAAAATCAAACCTGGACAAGGTGCCACCTCATTATATACGGAAACAGACGATTGTGAACGGCGAACGTTATATAACATCGGAATTAAAAGAGGTAGAATCAAAAATACTCGGCGCCGAGGAACGGTCTAAAAAACTTGAATACGAGGTTTTTCTTGAGGTTCGCCAGCAGGTATTGTCTGCAACACGTCAGATTCAGGAGACAGCCAACGCAATTGCGCAACTTGATGTGTTGGATTCGTTTGCCGAAGTAGCCCGACTTTATGATTATTGCCGACCTGAAATTAAAGATGATGGTGTAATTGATATTACCGATGGCAGGCATCCTGTGCTTGAACAGACATTAATTGGCGAACGGTTCGTCCCTAACGATGTGAAACTCGGAGATGAAACCCAGATTGCCATCATCACCGGACCAAATATGGCTGGCAAAAGCACATATATTAGACAGGTAGCGTTGCTCGTTTTACTTGCGCATACTGGCTCGTTTATTCCTGCAAAAAAGGGGCGAGTTGACCTTGTGGATAGAATCTTTACAAGAATAGGTGCAAGCGACGACATTTCTCGTGGGCAATCCACATTTATGGTGGAGATGAGCGAGACGGCTAATATCCTTAACAATGCCACTACGGAAAGTTTAATCGTCCTCGATGAAATTGGACGTGGAACAAGCACATTTGACGGATTGAGCCTTGCATGGAGCATAATTGAATATATCCACAATGTGGTTGGTGCAAAGACGCTTTTTGCCACGCATTATCACGAACTCACTGAACTTGCCGAAAAATATAACAGGGTGCGAAATTACAATATTGCGGTACGGGAATGGCGCGACCAGATAATCTTTTTAAGAAAAATCGTTGAAGGCGGTTGTGATAAAAGCTACGGGATTCAGGTGGCGCGGCTTGCAGGGGTGCCAACACCAGTAATTGAGCGGGCAAAACAGATTTTGAGAAATCTTGAAGAGTCTGAACTTACACCAGAAGGCGAGGTCAGAGAGCGACGTAATATTGAGAGGGAAAAACTTAAAAAACTTGAACCGCCAAACCAGTTAGACCTTTTCTAACAGGCTATCCGGCAATCTGCGGATTTTCCATAAATCCGTAGCAGATTAGATGGCATACGCCCATCTGTGCATCTTCCACCCTGCCGTAATGGGTGTCGTCTATTACAATGACTTCATCGGCAATTTCAGCCATTCTGCCGCGTTTTCCGCCAACAAGCGCTACTGTGCGTAACCCGTTTTCTTTTGACCATTGAAGGGCTTTGACAACGTTGGGTGAATTTCCGCTGACGCTTAATGCAAAAACAATATCACCGGGACGAGCGTAGTTTATCAGCTGTTTAACAAAGACATCTTCATAAGAATAATCATTTCCAAGCGCTGTTAGCCAGCTGACGTTATCGTTCAGACTGATAATTTTGAACCGTTTCCCAATTTTATCCGATGAACCTTTTCCGAGGTCTGTTGCAAAGTGCGAACAATTAGCAGCGCTGCCGCCGTTACCAAAAACAAAAATCTGTCGCCCTTCATTAACCGCCTTTGAAAACAGTTGAATAAGCTGTTCCACTTTCTCCGCTGGAATTGAATCAAGCGCTGCTTTTTGAGCCTTTATATAATCGCCAATCCACGATGTCATAATGTTTAAATATGTAATTAATTTTTGATTTATCAAGTTTTAAGAATTCCGGCTTGCCAGAATTAGAGCACCAACCGGTATTGTGTCTTCTCCAAGACCAGCAATCTTTATTGATGGCGTTGGTTTGAATGCCTCCATAACATAGTTGGGCAAACGATTTGAAATTTCATCGCTTAAAACCGAGCCAAGATTGGATAAACCGCCTCCAAGAACAATAACCTGTGGATGCAAGAGATGCGTTACGTGAGAAAACGTATAAGCAAGGTCGTCTGCAACTTCGTTCAAGATTTGAATAGCAACCTTGTCATTTTCCTCAATCGCAGGTTTCAAGAATCTGGCTTCGCCACCGGAAGAATCCCCGACAAGGTTTTTCAATAAAGTGTCGGCGCCCGAATTGATTGCATTTCGGATTTTTCTATCCACAGCCCAGCCTGAACATCTTGATTCAACTATTGTGCCGCTCTTATCAAGACGGACATGCCCAATTTCACACTCGCCGGGCAGGTCACCGTGATAAATCCCCCCATCTACAACAAGTCCTCCGCCAACACCGCTGCCGAGAGTAACGAAAAAAACCGGATTAAAACCGCGTCCATTCCCGCAGATAGCCTCGCCTAATGCCCCGGTGTTTGCGTCGTTTTCAACAACCACATCAATGCCAGTAATTGACTTCAACCAGCGCGCAATATCAAAATCCGACCACCCTTCAATCTGGTGCGAACGACAGATTTTTCCATTCCGCCAATCCACAGGTCCGCCGAAACCGACGGCTATTTTTCGCACCTCTTTATGCCTAATCAATTCAGGCAGGTGCGCCTCAATTGTTCTGCGAATACCATCGGCGCCTGACGATTTATCGACATTAAATCGCCTCTTGTCAATTATGAGACCATCGCTATTGCCGACTACCATCTGCAATTTTGTCCCGCCAATTTCTATCCCTGCATATAAAAACGATTTCATAAATTGCTCCGCCAATTTTAGTCTGTTATACAAATAATTAAACCGTAGAAAGCAAAAGATTTACAACATTTTTAAACCTGCAAATCCTATTTAGGCTTGTTAATTATTTTGTTCTTTTTCAATTCTGATATATCATTTTTTATTTTATAATTTGTGCAACAGTCTTAATTCTAAAATTACATCACTACCTGAGCTAATGGTTTTTGATTTTTCAATTTTAAATTAATTTTTCTTTAGATATGCATCAGAAAACGGAAGAGACTTTGTTAGTTAATTCACTTTTTGTTGTTTTGATATTTGTATTTATTCCAAAATCATCATCAACGCTAAATATTTTACAAATAGATAATTTTATAAGCCACTAATTGATTGCCTTATATGAATGCTTTTCTTTAATCTCTTTTAATAATATTCTTATAACATCATCACATGATAAAAATTGAATAATATCTCCTATATAATCTATTGTGCTATAGTCCTCACCCGATGATTTTATTATTATTTCTGCGGGAATGGGATTTATTTCTAACAACTTCTTATCATTATTTCTTATCGTCTCAATTACTATATCGGAGATTATTTTTAGTTTATTACTGTCTCTACTAGATTGGAATGTTTGTATTTCTGACAAAATTGTTTCATTTTTCAAAATTGAAATTACGTAATTGTTTAAATTTTTATTTTTCTTAAAATTTTGGTCCAACACAGATCTTTCACTAATTGTAATTATCTGTCCAAGCCATAAGTCATCATACAACATTTCTTCTAATTGTTTTTTGAAATATCCAATATCATTTTTTTGATTTCCTATAAAAAGACTTTTGATTACCTCATTTCCATACACAGCAATTATGTTTACATTAATTTTATCAACTGAATATCTTATAATGAATGCTCTTTCTTCATTTTTTTCTTCATTAAGACAATATTCAATATTATCGTTGATCAAAGTTTTAATTATATCCCTTTTGCCTTTCAATAATCCGCTATAACAAATACCCCAATCTTTATCTTTTTGCGGTGTTGCAGGATTTCCTTGTATATCAAATAAAATTCCACCTATAAGATATACATTTTTTATACCAGCATTTTTTATACAATTTCTAAAAATTTGATTATTAATAATCAATTTTGTAAACTTATTAAACTTCTCCATAATTTCTATTCTACCCGCTGTACAACCAGAATAAACTTTCATTTTTAACTCACAAAATGCGATGTTATCATTATTTTTATTAAAAATATCAAAATTCAATTGCGTTAATTCGGATTTTTGCAGTTGTATTTTTTGTCCTAATAATTGTGGCAATTTCATCAAATTAAATTCAAATTCCATCTTTTCTGATGTTCCTAAATCCTCTAATAATTTTGCAACAAGGCTTCCTCTCCCTGCTTGACTATGCTGATAATATGATGTTATAGTTAAAAAAGATTCGTAAAAACTATATAAGTTATCATTGACAGAAGATGCTTTAGACAAGCCGTGAAAAATCTCATCAAAAATATTGAAAATTGATTCTATGGAAGTTGTTCTTATAAACATTTCTTGTACTCTTTTTAAATACATTCGTTTTAAACTATTTTTTATTTCGTCTCCTGGTTCTGTACAAATAAGCAAGTTTCTAATTTTCATAAATTCTATAACCGCTATGGTTTAAAACAAATTATTACGCTTTCGCCTCTAATTGCTCTGTTACGAGCGCCTAACAAAGGGTTGAATATCAATTTTTCAAACTTAAATCCGGCTTCTTCGCAAAACTTTTTAGTTACTATTGTTGTTGGAATTTTTTCGCCATTAACAGTGCTATCCCCAATTATTATTGCTAATTTACCACCTGATTTTAATGCCCAGAATATATTTTCTATTGATTTCTTTAAATCCTCATAATACATAATAACTTTATTAGGTAATCCCTCATAATTGGCTTTTATTTGTACATTGTTTTTCATTCCCAAATATTTGGATTCTATATTTTTCATATCTATGCCAAGGTAATCATAAGCGATATTATCTTTTCCAACATAATCAATAGAAAAGTAATAAGGCGGGCTTGTAATACAGGCATCAAATTTTTCTTTCAATTCATTAATATTTTTTAAATTAAGTATATCTTTTTCAATAATGTTAGCGGGCTTAAATTTAAGGGCATATTTTTCTTTAACCTCCATTGTTTTATTATAACAATCCTTTATATAATTTAACTTTTCAATAAAAAGCCCTAATTTTCCTTTTTTATTATATCTTGAAGTTCTTACAAAAGCATCAACA
Source organism: Verrucomicrobiota bacterium (assembly GCA_029572555.1). Lineage (GTDB taxonomy): Bacteria > Verrucomicrobiota > Verrucomicrobiia > Limisphaerales > JAKPVM01 > JAKPVM01. Next base: position 10,116 of record JAKPVM010000035.1, read on the forward strand.
GTGTCAAAATATACTGCTAACATTAATTTATGAATTAAAGGTTCAGGATGCTTCCACCTTTTCTCTTCGATTGAATTTAAAATATCCCCTAATTCATTTTGTGAAAAATCCAATTTTTGTCCGTTAATGAATAACAAATCATTCTTTAATTCAGATAAAACAATTCCCATAGGTGTAACATCTATACCGACGCTGTTAATTCCCATAAGAGAAGATTCATGTGTAGTAGTTCCAGAACCATTAAAAGGATCAAGAATAATAGAATTTTCTTTTAATTTAAACGCATTTATTAAAGTCCTTACAACTCTTGGGTAAAATTTTCCTTTATAAGGATAAAGATTATGAAAAGCATAAGCATTCGTATCACCGAATTTGTCCACTAAATCAGTATATAAAGTCGTTTCACCATTAACTTTTTCAAGGTGTGCAATTCTTAATCTTATAAATTCTTTATCACCTTTAAGATTAACTATTCTATTAATCGGGTCGATAACATATTCATCGGTCAATCCTTGTAATTCTAAATCCAAAAATTCTAAGTCTGCCAATGTCTGCATCCAAAATCCGAATATTGTATTTCCTTTAGGAAGAATATAATTTGCAAATTCTTTAGAGTATGCATCTATTATTTCTTCATAGGATGGAAACTCATTTGTTCCAAACATTGTTATTTGTTTTGTCTGTTTTTGTGATAAAATGTTCTTTGCCATATTTTTTTATTGATTTAAGTTAATTCGTTTATTTTTTTTTGCAACTTTTAAATTTTTGGAACCCTTTTTAGTACCGACAACCAACATTTTTTATCGAAGAGATCTGACCAAAACAAGCAAGATTACAGATAGTTTGTTTATAGACCTGTGAATATTCCAAGATTTTTTTAATAATCATCATCTCTTTTCCTATCACAAAGGGAATCCTTATAAAACTTAATAATTTTATATAAGAATAATAGTGGTTGTCAAAAATTTATGCAACAGGCTCAGTTTTAAATTGTTTACCCCTTTATACAAATTAATGGATTAAGTCGCGCGACCTTTCGGGATAGTCCGGCAGCAACTGCTGCTTCAACGACCTCGCTGACATTTTTATATGCGCCGGGGGCTTCTTCTGCCACACCGCGCATAGACGGACTTTTTATCAAAATTCCTTGACTGGCGAGTTTGTCTACGACATCGCGTCCCTGCCAATTTTTGGTTGCTTGCGTCCGACTTAGCGCGCGCCCGGCGCCGTGAACAGAAGAGCCAAAAGATTTTTCTTCGCTTTTATTTGTCCCGGCAAGGATATATGAACAGGTGCCCATACTTCCGCCGATAATTACCGGCTGTCCAACTTCTTTGAAAACCTGTGGTGTATCGGGATGTCCAGGACCAAATGCCCGCGTTGCGCCTTTTCTATGGACGAATAATTGTTTTTTTATCCCGTTGACTGTATGTGTCTCTTCTTTGCAAGTATTGTGCGAGACATCATAAAGGAGTTTTAATTCAACGTCGCCAAAGACTTCTTTGAATGCCTGTCTTGTAAGATGGGTTAAGACCTGACGGTTTGCCAGTGCGCAATTTATTGCTGCTCGCATTGCGCCTAAATAACGGCGACCTGTCGGCGACTTAATAGGCGCACAGGCAAGTTCGCGGTCAGGCAATTTTATGCCGCATCGCTGGGCTTCAAAAACCATTTGTTTTAAAAATTCAGTATTAATTTGATGACCTAACCCGCGCGAACCGCAATGTATGCTAACGGTTGCATCGCCGCGTCTTAATCCAAAAACCTTTGACACCTCTTCATCATAGACCTCAACAATTTCCTGGACTTCAAGATAATGGTTTCCAGAACCGAGCGTTCCGACTTCATCTTCCTGACGTTTTTTTGCCTGAGGCGAAACGAATTCCGGTTCAGCGCCTTTTACGCAGCCGGATTCTTCAATTCGTTCAAGGTCTTCTTTTGTTCCATAACCGCGTTCAACAGCCCATACTGTGCCTGATGCAAGCATTTTATCCATTTCAGATTGATTCAAATGGAGTTTTCCTGTGCTACCCACGCCGGCGGGTATTCGGCGGTATAAAACATCGGCAAGTCTTTCACGCACCTTTAAAACTTCATTTATAGGGATGCCTGTCAGGATTGTTCTTACCCCGCAAGAAATATCAAAACCAACGCCGCCTGCTGAAATCACGCCCCCTTCATCCGGGTCAAAGGCAGCTACACCGCCAATTGGAAACCCATAACCCCAGTGGGCATCAGGCATTGCAATTGAGCGGGATTGTATCCCCGGCAATGTAGCGACATTGCATGCTTGCTCAAGCACCTTGTCGTCCATTTCCTCAAGCAATTTTCTGCTTGCGAAAAAGACAGCGGGCACCCGCATCTGTCCCTGCGGTTCAAACACCCATTCAAAATCCGATTTCTTTTCTAATTTGTTGAACTGCATACCTCTATATTATACCATTAAAATTGAGAAAATAATGATTCACTCTGAAATTTGTTTTATTTTAAAAAACCCTTTGTCTCCATTTGTTGCTGGAACAAAAAATAGTGTTTCCGGGAAATTGCCTAAAATGTTGGTTAGTTCTGACCAGGAGTTTAAATTTGTTGAAAAAAGGGCATGGTATTGGTTTGAAGCAGAGCCGTCCCAGCTAAGCCTTAAAAAATCGGAATTGAACTTTGAAATATCAATGGTTATAGGCTCGGGAACTAATGGGTCGGTATTAAGAATTTGTTCGATAGAATTTTGCCAGCCATCTTTATCCGGGTCATCAAGCATATTTGCATTAACCATTTTATAGTGCTGCTCGTAGTTGTCGTCTATGCCATTATGATTTGTGTCGCTTATCTGGACGCCTGTTATAAAGAGTGTAGCCGAGAGGATATTTCCGACATTGTTCGTGACCTCGTCAGAGACAAATAGTTTCCAAACGCCTTCGCTCTTTTCATAAAAATGATGGGTTGAGTAATATACCCAGCCGGAGGGGATTGCCGTATAATCATAATTTGTCCGTTGCAAGACGCTTACCGTTTCTGATGGCGATTGAATGGCAATTCGCAATTCGCCCCGTCGTCCGTGGTCGGTTCTCAACGTCAGTCCAATGTGTTCGCATAACATTGTGTTGGTGACATTAAAAAGCATTGTTGCGGCTGTAAGTTGAAGTTGCGCAACCGCTGTTGGTTCGCCTGAGATAAACGTTCGCAATGGGGCGCCATCTCCGTAAGAAATAAAGGCGCCGGGAATTGGCAGCGAATCCGACACATTCATAACGAATCGTTCATCAGGTTTATTAGAGTTGCTGTTATAAACTATCGCAAATGTAGCGCCGGCATTTGCGGCATTTATAATCATCTCTTCAAAAAACGAGCCAATAGAAGGCATCAGCGCCGCTTTTCTCTCAAGATTAGTGGTGATTGATTGGAGCGGATTCTCAATATAGACAAGTGGAAGCGCCGCAGTCGGTTTGTCTGCTCGCGGACCTAATCCGTTCGGAAGCGCCGCAATGCTTGTTAGTTCAGGCGGGACATTGTATCCGCTGACTTTTACTCGCAAACCATTTTCAGGGATTTGCACGGTGTTTGTTATACTCAATGAAATTGTTGTAGCCGTTGGACGATTTGACCACATTGAGGCAAGCCTGACTGCAAGACCGGCATCGGGAACGCCAAAGCCCGTGTTAAAACTAACGCGTAGTCCAGCCCCATTGGTTTGTAAAAAAGCATCAGTATAGTCATATTGTCGGGCTGAAAGCAGCAGGATTTGTTGAACGTCGCGATAAGTTAAGTTTGAATTTACAGATAGAGTTAGAGAGGCTATTCCGGCAACCTGCGGCGCAGAAGCAGATGTGCCCGAAAAACCGTTTTCGCCGTAAATATAATCTGCAAGGTCATTTGTTCCTGCGCTTTCGCCTCCGTCGCCGTGAATGTCGGTTGTAAAAATTCCGGGGTAGCCGAATTCTATATCGCCGCCTGGCGCTGATACAAGAATCGTAGTTCCGGGATTGCTATAACTTGCGACCTTTCCGTTTGAACGCACTGAACCGACTGCAATTATTTCGGGGTTATTCACATAGCCATTATAATTTGCGTTTCCGCCGTTTTTCCGTTCGTTGCCAACCGACCGAACAACCACCACGCCTTTGCCTGTTCTTCCATATTTAAGCGCATTTGAAATTGAGACCTGTTCAAGAACAGATGGCGATTCAAGATATACGCCGTTGAACCCCCAGCAATGTGTTTGAACCGCAATTGTGTTTGAACAATATTGAAACATATCAGCCAATCTTTGATTGCTAACGGGATACCCACCGCTATCAAAAATCACCCAGCTTGCGAAACGCAACTGTGGAGCAATGCCTGCCATCCCACGGTGATTATTCATTTCTGCGGCGATGATGCCTGCTATATGTGTCCCGTGTGTCTCATAAATACTGGAAGGCATTCCGTTTGTTTGCAAAGTAACAAAGTTATAATGCGGCATATTGAGGGCTCGGGGATAAAGTTCATTGTGGTCAAGGTCGATACCGCCGTCGGAAATTGCAATGGAAACGCCATCGCCAGTTGAAACCGACCAGGCTGAACGCGCGTTTATATCAACCCCGACAGATGCCCCTTCGTTAGATCTATTTTGCAAATTCCATTGCTGAAGATAATAACTATCGTTTGGCTGGGGAGAGTATGACCAGTGGCGGATAAGCCGTTTTTTCATTATCGGATGACAGGACAATACGCCGTTCAACTGCGCAATTCGTTGGGCTTCATAAATTGCAGTTGAGGCATCCTGCGCTTCAAGGATATAAATGTTATATCCAAAATCCTTAATTACTTTTAAGGAGATGCTGGTGATGATATTTTTATTAGACACCTGAAGAACAATTCTTCTGCCGAAATAGACCCGATTTTCAGGGTTATTTACCGGGCTTGCCTCAATCCAATCGCTTTCTTCGGCATTATTTAAAGCCCTGTATGATTGATAAATTTGGTAGCAGGAAAAATCGTCCTCTTTAAAACATACTTTTTCACCCGGAATAATGGCAAAGGCAAATGGCGACAAAACCATCAGAAGACAAAATGCTGATAGCCTTATTCCTATTAATTTCATTTATGGGCATTATACCAGAGATGGTTTATAGTGCGATATAGTTTAATTTCAAATTTGATGCTGCTGAAATTTCAGTGAATAAACTATTGATAAATTTCAAAATGTTGGCAATGGTTAATAAATCGGGACTGCAATCGTTTTGTATTGCATCTTAAACTTATGTTTAGACCGTGCATAGACTTGCACGAAGGCAAGGTCAAACAGATTGTTGGCGGGAGCTGGAAAGATAACGGTTCCGACATTAAAACAAACTTTGTCTCTGAACGACCTGCCTCGTGGTTTGCCGAACTTTATAAGCGCGATGGCTTAAAGGGCGGGCATATAATTATGCTCGGAACGGGAAATGAATCGGCGGCAAAATCAACCTTGTCGGCATATCCGGGAGGAATGCAAATTGGCGGCGGCATCAATCTGAACAATGCCCAAGAATGGCTAAATGCGGGGGCATCTCACGTCATCATAACCTCCTATGTTTTCAGAGAAGGGAAGATTGACTGGAAACGGCTTGATGACATAGTGTCAAAAATTGGCAAAGACCGTCTTGTCCTTGATTTAAGTTGCAGAAAACGCGGCGAATCTTATTACATTGTTACTGACCAGTGGCAGAAATTTACAGAGGAGACTATTCAGCCGGAAACGTTGAACAAATTATCAAATTATTGCGCCGAGTTTCTTGTTCACGCTGCCGATGTTGAAGGATTATGCAAAGGAATTGATGTTGAACTTGTTGAAAAACTTGCGGACTGGTCGCCGTTGCCGATGACTTATGCCGGCGGCGCCCGTTCAATTGAAGACCTTGAACTGGTAACCCGTATAAGCCGCAATCGTGTCGATTTAACAATTGGTTCAGCCCTTGATATATTTGGCGGCTCAGGAGTTAAATACGCCGAAGTTGTGGAATTTAATAAAAAAATAAAGGCAGGTATGATTAAGTTTTAGAAGGTGTATGTTTGAACCAACCTGAATCATTAGCATAGATAGTGGAATAATATACTAAATTGTGAAGATTAATACGTGATGTGTCATCCATAAAATATCAACCAGCCGAAGGCTGGCATTTTAAAACTCCGAAGGAGTGGCTATTGAGTGACGCGTGACGCGTAACGAGTAACGCGTGACGCGTCACGCGTGAGGAGTAGCAAGCTGTTAGTAGAACTCATAGCATCGTAGATTGGTTTGCTAATGATTGAGGCTGAGCTAAAAAATAATAATTTCTTCAATTGACTAATTATTATAATTTATTATTATAACAGTTTAAATTCGTATAAAAAGAAAACAAAAGAAAGAGTGAATGAGATATGGCTAAAACAGCAAAATATGTTTATTTCTTTGGCGGCGGAAAAGCCGATGGCAATGAGTCAATGAAAGAATTGCTCGGGGGCAAAGGTGCGAACCTTGCCGAAATGGCAGGACATCCCGACCTTAGGCTTCCAGTGCCTCCCGGGTTCACAATAACAACCGAGGTTTGCACCTATTATTATAAGCATAACCGCACCTATCCGAAAGAATTAAAGGGGCAGGTGGATGCTGCAATGGCAAAGGTTGAAAAAATACTCGGCAGAAAATTTGGCGATGTTGAAAATCCGTTGTTGGTTTCAGTCCGCTCCGGCGCTCGTAAGTCAATGCCGGGTATGATGGAAACGGTTCTCAATGTTGGATTAACTTCAAAGACAATTCCGGGTCTAATCAAACAATCCGGCGGCAATGAACGATTTACTTATGATGCTTATCGCCGTCTGATTATGATGTATTCGGACGTTGTGATGGAAAAAGCCGCTGGTATTGAACCAAAAAATGGCAAAGGCATAAGAAAAGTTCTTGATGAACGGCTTGAAGAGGTCAAACATTCAAAAGGCTATAAACTTGATACCGAGCTTACTGTTGATGATTTAAAAGTTCTTGTTGAAGAATTTAAACAGACTGTTAAAGAGATTCTTGGAAAACCATTCCCCGATGATCCGCAGGAACAACTCTGGGGCGCAATCGGCGCTGTATTTTCAAGCTGGAATGGCAAACGCGCTGTGGAATATCGCCGTATTGAAAAGATACCGGATGAATGGGGCACTGCGGTAAATGTCCAATCAATGGTGTTCGGCAATATGGGTGAGGACTGTGCAACCGGCGTCGCTTTCACAAGAAATCCTGCAACCGGCGAACCGACTTTTTATGGTGAATATCTTGTGAACGCACAGGGCGAGGATGTCGTTGCCGGTATACGCACACCAGCACCTATTAATGATGATTCGGCAAACGATCAAAGCCGTCATTTACCGACGTTGCAAAAGTTAATGCCGAAAATTTATAAGGAGTTAGATTCAATCCGCAAACGGCTTGAAAAGCATTACAAAGATATGCTCGA
>JAKPVM010000049.1 GCA_029572555.1 Verrucomicrobiota bacterium
ATCCTTTAATGTGATCGTCCTGTTAAAAACAAGGTTAGATGGCTTTTCCGTCGCATCATCAGCAACATCAAGGCAAAAATAGCCTAATCTTTCAAATTGGTAACGTTCATCAGCATTAGCATCTTTCAGCGAAGGTTCAAGTTTAGCATTCACCACTTCAAGGGAATTCGGGTTTATATAATCAAGAAAGTTTCTACCTTCTGCATCTGGTTCGGGGACAGTGAATAACCTATCATAGAGTCGGACTTCAGCATCAATGCAATGATTTGCGCTAACCCAATGGATTGTCCCTTTGATTTTCCTACCAGCAGTCGGTCCGCCAGCCTTTGAATCTAAATCTGCGGAACACCTTAACTCAACAACTTCACCGTTATTATCTTTAATCACCTCGTTGCATTTAATTATATAAGCGTATTTCAACCTAACTTCTCCGCCGGGACACAACCGAAAATATTTTGGGGGCGGTGATTCCATAAAATCATCTTTTTCGATATAAATAACCTTGCTGAATGGAACCAATCGCTTGCCAGCATCGGGATTTTCTGGGTTATTTATCGCTTCTACATATTCAACTTTATCGTCGGGATAATTTGTAATAATCACTTTGATAGGTCGCAATACACCAAGCCGCCGTAGGGCGCGTTTGTTTAAATCATCGCGTATCGAATGTTCATACAAAGCCACATCGGTAAGGCTATTATATTTAGTCACACCAATAATCTGACAAAAATTACGGATTGCCTCGGGTGTAACACCCCGTCTACGCATACCGGAAATTGTTGGCATTCTTGGGTCGTCCCAGTCTTTAACAATTTTTTCACGAACAAGTTGTAGCAATTTTCTCTTGCTCATTATTGTATAACTTAAATTAAGACGGGCAAATTCATACTGATGCGGTCTTGGCTGTGGTATGGGCAACTGTTCAAGTATCCAATCATACAATGGTCTATGAACTTCAAATTCAAGCGTGCATATCGAATGCGTAATACCTTCAATACTATCGCTCAAACAATGCGCAAAATCATAAATAGGATATATACACCATTTATCACCTGTTCTATGATGTGTTGCGTGTCTGATTCTATAAATAGCCGGATCGCGCAGGTGGATATTTGGAGATGCCATATCTATTTTTGCCCGTAACGTCTTTGAACCATCAGGAAAATCCCCAGCCCGCATCCTTTGAAATAAATCAAGGTTTTCTTCCACACTCCTATTTCTGTATGGACTTTCTTTGCCCGGCTTATCAGGTGCCCCACGAAATTCAATCAATTCTTCAGCTGATAAATCACAAACAAAAGCCTTACCAAGTTTTATTAACTCAACAGCATACCCGTAAAGTTTCTCAAAATAATCCGAAGCGTAAAAAATATTGGGGTTCATTACATCATCAGCCCAGCCATTGATAAGCCACTTCACATCGTTGATGATTGATTCAACATACTCAACGTCTTCTTTTGTCGGATTGGTATCATCCATTCGCAAATTACATATCCCGTTAAATTCTCGTGCAATCCCAAAATTCAAACAAATTGATTTAGCATGACCGATATGTAGATAACCATTTGGCTCAGGTGGAAAACGGGTTACAATTTTCTTATATTTTCCACTCTTGATATGTTCAGCAACAATCTCCCGAATAAAATCTTTCGGTTGTTCTGTTTTATTTCCTATATTTTCAACATCAGACATAAATTTTAATCTTGTTAATTTACCAAGTATTTCATTGAAAAATAAATAGAAATTACTTTTATTTTTTCAACTTCTCAATTGTTCCAGCAGAAACGTTCCATGCTTCAATTTGGTTAATTAACTCACCGGGCCAGGTTTGTTCTGTGCAAGTCAGAAAAACCTGAGACCTAAGGTAATTGCTTCTTTCTAATAATGGCAAAAATGCGACCCGTCTATTTTTGTCAAGTTCACCCATTATATCGTCAACAAGTAGAATTGGAGGAACACCGACCTTAGCTGAAATATATTCCGCTTGCGCAATCTTCATTGCAATTGCAATTGTACGAACCTGTCCTTCGCTTGCAAAGGATATAGCCAACTTGTCATTGATATATATTGCAACATCATCACGATGTGGTCCTATTATGGTTGTTTGCAAAGCAAGTTCTCTCTCACGGCAATTGGCAAGTTCTAATGCGAAATTTTTTTTAACACTCGGTTTATATTCTATACTGATATTGTCAGCACCTTCGGAGATTTTCCGATATGACTCTTCTATCACAGGAGAAATATTTTTTACTAACTCCTGACGATATTTTATTAACTTATTCCCTAATTGAACGACCTGCGATGTAAAACTTTCCAACAACCCAAAATCAATAGATGATTGTTTAAGAATGACATTCCGAGCCTTCAAAGCCTTTGAATAATTCTGTAGAATATCAAGATAACCTGATTCAGTATTCGCTAATATATAATCAAGGTACCTTCGCCGTTGCTTAGCGCTCCCCTGTATAAGAAAACGGTCTTCAGATGAAAACACCACCGCCTTTACTACCCCAAAAATTTCACTAACTCGCCTTACCGTATGATTGTTCAAAGAAATTCTCCTTTCAGGATGCGAGCAATAAATTTTTATTTCATGATTAACATCAGATACAATATTTGCAGAAATAAAAAATCCATTTTGAGAATAACGAATCATTTCAGAAGTTGTTGCTCCACGAAACGACTTTAACGTTGCCAATAAATAAATTGCTTCAAGTATATTAGTCTTACCCTGTGCATTATTCCCGATAAAAAGAGTAAAACCCGGTTTAAAATCTACATCTAACCGAGCATAGTTTCTAAAATTACGCAATTTTAAATGGGCTATATGCACAACCTTTCATTAGAATTATTTAATCAATATAAATTGGCAACTTTTATATTGCCTTCATTATTTGTATTAGAAGGAAAGTCAAATTATACAACCTCAATCCAGAAGGCGTCTCATTAGAAAATATTAACCGTCGCTTTTCTTTATATAATAATTGAGGACATATTCTTTGAGCATCCGATAGGTTGTAAACCTCGGCACAAGTGTTGCCATTGCGCGCCGTATCTTTTTTATCCACTGTCTCGGTATGCCATTCACATCTCGGTTATAAAAACAGGGAATCACTTCCTCTGTTAACACATTATACAAATTTTCGCTATCGATACGATCTTGTTCTTCAATGGACGGCGGATTGGAATCTTCACCAATAGCAAAACCATTTGTGCCATCATAACCTTCTCGCCACCAGCCATCAAGAATACTTAAATTAAGAGTTCCGTGGCAACCGGCTTTCATACCACTTGTGCCGGAGGCTTCCAGTGGTCGTCGTGGTGTGTTAAGCCAAACATCGCAACCAGCAATTATTTGACGAGCTACATGAATATCGTAATTCTCAATAAAAACAAGATGCCCTCTTAATTCACTATTTTTGCTGATATGAATTATTCGCTGTATAAGCTTTTTACCTTCGTCATCGCGAGGGTGCGCTTTACCTGCATAAATAAATTGAATAGGCCTTAACGGGTCTTTTACCAATTTAACTATATTGTCAAATTGGTTAAATATTAAACTTGCCCTTTTATATGCGGCGAAGCGCCGCGCAAACCCAATAGTTAAGGCGTCCGTATTAAGCAGGTTATCATAAGCAATGAACTCTTGCTGTGGTCTTTTCTCCTGGAATAGTAATCTTCGCCTGGCAAACTCAATTAATTCCCTGCGCAATTTATATTTCAACGCCCAGATTTCCTCATCAGAAATAAAAGATGGGTCTTCCATCTTTTTCCAAAATTCCTCCGAGTCAATTTCATATTCCCAATTAGAATCTGGCTTTTTAATCCAGAATGTTGTTGTTTCGCCTGCAAATTCTTGAGGAGATTGTATAGAACTGAATTTTCTTCTCCAAAACCTTCTGACGGGACCTTTCATCCACCCCATTAAATGAACGCCATTTGTGATATGTCCAATTGGGACTTTATCCACAGGCAAATCCGGATACAAACAACGCCACATTTCCCTGCTAACCCTGCCGTGCAATTCGCTCACAGCATTGGCTGCTCGTGAACATTTTAAAGCAAATACGGTCATACAAAATGGTTCATTAGGATTATTTGGATTAACCCTTCCCAGAGACATTAATTGATTTAATGGTATTTTCGATGATTTTAAATACTTGTGTAGGCCATATTCCACAAGTTCTTTAGAAAATCTATCGTGCCCCGCTTCCACTGGTGTGTGTGTAGTGAACACACATTCTTCCTTTGTTAATGCAAGCGCCTCTTCAAATGTTTTACCACCTGCAACTTTTTCCCGAATCAATTCAAGGATTAAAAAAGCCGGATGCCCTTCATTAATGTGAAACAAAGACGGCTTAATTCCGAGCGCGCGCA
>JAKPVM010000102.1 GCA_029572555.1 Verrucomicrobiota bacterium
ACAGGATGGACAGGATATTTTACAAGATGAACAAGATTTAATTTCTATCCTGTATATCCTGTATATCCCTGTTAAATAAGAAAATCCCTGTAAATCTTATGTTTTTCTTTTGTTTCCATAAGAAAGAATCCCTGTGATAAATACGCGTTTATCACTGTTTTTAAATATTTGCGAACATTTGCGAGAAATTTTCATATTAACTGCTTTTGTAGATTAACGAAGCTGTTTATATTATTGTGTCAATTCAACAAATATCCACCCATATATCCAATTGTAATTTGTTTGCTAATGATTGAGGAAAAAAGGGATAAAATTTCTAAAAGTGATTTTTGAAAATGTGTTAAAAAACCCCTGAAAAATCAGGGGGTAAGGTTTGATTTTTATCAGTTATGGGATAATAGTGAATTATTCTGAAGTTTCAAGCACATCTTTTAGAACATCGGCGATAGTAATTCTATCTAACTCGGATTCCAAAGCGGATTGCGCCTTTTGGCTTTTATTAACCATTTAAAATCAAAAAAAAATAAAAATTTTATCTTGATTTTTGTTTTTAATAAGGTTTGCTTGTAATTTCTGAAAGTCAGCGCATAAATGTGAATTATCTGTATTACAAAGGTTAAATTGTTTATTGTGTAAAAAACGCTGTCAAAAAGTAAAAATGTTAAATTTAACAGATTAAAAAATAATGAAAACTTATCAAGCAGCAGATATTCGCAACGTAGCAATTGTGGGGCACGCATCGTGTGGCAAAACAATGTTGACTGAAAGCATGCTGATGAGCGCCGGCGTAATAAACAGGCTCGGCAACATCCAGAACGGTTCTACAGTCTCAGATTACCACGAGGAAGAACAACAAAGGTTAATTTCCATTCATACTTCTCTCTTAAGTTTTGAGTGGAAAGAAAAGAAGTTTAATGTGCTTGATACGCCCGGTTATCTTGATTTTATATGCGAAAGCCTTAGCGCATTGCGGGTTGCGGATATGGCGCTGGTAGTTGTTCACGCTAATCACGGCGTCAGCCTTGGCACTGAACAGACCTGGAAAATTGCCGCTAAAAATGAAATACCCCGCATCATTATCCTGAACGCGCTTGATAAAGAAAACATTGATTTAGACGGTGTAATTTCGCAGTTAAAAGCCTCGTTTGGCGAACGGATTTTGCCCTTGACATTCCCGGTGAACCCCGGTCCGGGCTTCAACAAGGTTCTTGATGTTTTAACAAAAGAGGTCAGCACTTATGCCGACGCAAGCGGAAAACCGCAATCAACCGCCGCAGACGGCGCATTAAAAGAACAAGCCGATTCACTTCATCAACAGTTACTTGAGTTCGTTGCAGAATCTAACGACGCCCTGCTTGAGAAATTCTTTGAAAGCGGTTCGCTAACAGAGGAAGAAATGCGCAATGGACTTCATACTGCCCTGATGAAACAGACATTCATACCGTTGTTTGTAACATCGGCAGAAACAAATGTCGGCATTGATAAACTTCTGGATTTTATAATGCAATTTGGAGCCACACCGCTTGATAAACCAACATTTAAAGCCACTGACTCAAATGGTAATGAAGTCAAGTTGTCGGTAAACGATTCAGATCCCGTATTGTATATCTTTAAAACTGTTTCTGAACCGCAATTTGGCGATATGTCTTATTTCAGGGTTTTCTGTGGAAAGATAGAGGTCGGCATGGACTTATATAATGCGGATACCAAAGCAACAGAACGGTTAGGACAGATTTACTCCCTTATTGGCAAAACGCGCATCCCGCAAAATAGTATGGGCGCAGGAGATATCGGCGCTACCGTTAAACTTAAATCAACGCACACCAGCAATACACTTTGCTCGCCAAAACGAATCGTTACCTTGCCTAAGGTCATATATCCAAAACCAAATATTCATTCTGCAATCAAACTCCAGTCAAAAGGCGAAGAAGATAAATTAGCGCAAGGTCTTGCTGCTTTGCATAATGAAGACCCAACCTTCGTGTTCAATGTGGACTCCGAATTGCATCAAACTGTCATTTCCGCTCAGG
>JAKPVM010000108.1 GCA_029572555.1 Verrucomicrobiota bacterium
TTCTATAGGGTTGTTGAAAAGTAATTAGATAAGCGGTGATAATTGAATAAGAATCAAAAGGGTGGTTGTAGGTAATTACAGCCGCCCTTTATATTTATAAAAGATGATTAATTTTAGAGTTCGTCGATTAGTGGCGATTGCATTGATTCTGATTTGTTCAATTGCAGGTTTGAGAGCAGACAGCATAGTGATGTTTAATGAGATAATGTATCATCCACTGACTAATGAGTCTGAACTTGAATGGATTGAACTTTATAATCAATTGGCGGTAGATGTAGATATTTCAAACTGGATTATCACAAATGGCATAGAGTATAAATTCCCAGCAGGAACGATAATTTCCGGAGGAGGTTATGTTGTCGTGGCTAAGTCTCCACAGACAATAAAGACAATAATGGGATTGACAAATGTGTATGGACCATTTGAGGGCAGGCTTGCCAATGATGGCGAGACAATTGAACTGCGAAATAATAACCAGAGATTGATGGATGTTGTGAACTATGGGGTGGGGGGTGATTGGACTGTGTCGCCAGATGGGTGCGGACCTTCACTTTCAAAACTGGAAAGCGATATGGCAAGTGATGAACCTGAAAGCTGGCAACAGAGCGAACAGTTTGGCGGAACTCCGGGTAAGCCAAATTTTCCAGAGAGAAAAATAACTGTTTCTACTACGAATGTTGTGAACGCAAATTCAATCTGGAAATATTATTCAGGTGCAATTGAAGGCGATTGGAAAAATATTAATTATGATGATTCAAGTTGGGGAGTGGGCGCAGGATTGTTTGGAAGAAACGTAAATCCACCCGGTGAGTTGTTGCCGATACCCGGATTATTCAATACCGGTCTTGATACAAATGGCGCAGCATTGGCGCCGGGTCTTTCTGATGGGAATTATTATTTAACGGCATCGGTTTATAGTTCTCCTCCACCGCCAGCAATTCCCGCGGTTATCACTGCAAATCATCCAAATTGGATTGGCAATGACTTTGTTTCAAGATGGATTGGACCGATAAGTCAGGGTTTAACAAGCGTTCAGTATGGGAATTATAATTACCGAACTTATTTTGATTTGACGGGATTTAATCCTTCAACTGCTCAGATAACTTTTCAAGTTGCTGTTGATAATGATTTAACAAATGTATCTTTGAACGGTTCTTTGCGTGGGATATCTTTTAGCGGGTTTAGTGCGTGGAGCAGTAGTTTTAATATTACGAATGGATTTCAATCAGGGACAAACTACCTTGATTTTTACACATATAATTCTGGCACAACTCCATCGCCAGCTGGATTAAGGATTAAAATCTCCGGTTCAGCAATGAAAAATATTCCGATAAACACCGCACTTTCTTCAGGACAATGTTATTATTTCAGGCAAATTTTTGTTTATAATGGGGAACCATCAAATACAAGGGTGCTATTGCGTGTTGCCGTAGATGATGGGGCGGTGTTTTATTTAAATGGGGCGGAGGTTTATCGGTTTAATATGCCTACTGGAACAATCTCTAATTCCACATACGCAGTGACAAATGTTGTGAATTCAGGTTTCACAGGTTGGATAGAAATAGATTCAAGGTATCTGACATCGGGTTCAAATATTGTTGCAGCCGAGCTTCATCAAGCCCCTGGTGGTTCGGTCGACGGTTTGTTGGGGGCTGAAATTAGTTTTGTCTCTATCAATTATCCGTCGCCTTTACCGCCAGCACTTTCGTTTAATGAAATTTCTTCGGTGACAAACGGTCAGTTCTGTATTGAAATATTGAATTATGGAAATACGCCGGTTAATCTTGAAAATTATGTACTTGCAAGGTTCGGGACTTATTACTGTGAGTATTCAATTCCTTCAACCGTATTACAACCCGGTGAATTTATAGTATTTGACCGTTCATTATTAGGGTTTGGCGCCGATCCGGGCGATAAAGTTGTTTTATATACACCGAATAAGAACAGTGTCCTGGATTCTCTATTAGCCAAAAGGTATCCGCAGGCTCGTTACCCTGATGGAATTGGTAGGTGGTTGAACCCGTCAGAATTAACACCTGGCGAGAGCAATAAATTCGTATTCAATCAAGATATTGTAATAAATGAAATTATGTATCATCCGCCTGATATACCGGCGCAACCTGCAATTTATTACACGAATAAATTGGTGTCATTCACGAATTTCTGGAAATATTATCAAACCGGAAATGAACCTGCGTTAGATTGGTTTTCGATTGAATATGATGATTCAGAATGGCAAACAGGCAAATCGGTTTTTTATGCCAATATATCGACATTACCGGCACCGAAAGGGACGACGCTTGCCATTTCAAATGGAACGCAACCGGTCATCACATATTATTTTAGGACACCATTTATATTTACAAATGTCCAGGAAGATGCGTCCGTTAGGATGAATATAATTATTGATGATGGGGCAGTGTTTTATTTAAATGGGAAAGAAATTTATAGATACGGGATGCCTAATGGAGAGATAGGTGACACAACACTTGCTTCTACAAATATTGGAGTTCCAGCCATTACAGGTCCTATTACTTTATCTGCTGATGATTTAATTACTGGGACAAACATATTAGCAGTTGAGGTTCATCAATATCTGCCACCGCCGGGTAGTAAAGATGTGGCATTCGCGGTTGAATTGACTGCATCAGGTTTTGTCAGTCCGCCATTGCCTTATCGGGCATCAACAGAATACTGGATTGAGCTTTACAATAAGGGAAATGAACCAGTTGACCTTGACGGTTGGGAAATCGATGGAACAACGAAATATGGATTCACCACAAAGCAAATAATTTTGCCGGGAGGTTATCTTGTTGTCGCGTACGATGTGGATTTAATAAAATCAAAATATCCGAATATTTCTGTATTTGGACCGTTAGAAAAAAAACTATCAAAGAAAGAGGGTACCATTGTTCTTAAAGATTCAAACGGCAATCCCGCCGATGAGGTAAGATATTATGATAAATCTTCTGAATATGCAGATGGAATGGGTTCAACGATAGAACTGCAAAATCCACGCGCAGATAATTCAAAGATTGAAGTCTGGAAGCCAAGTGATGAAAGCGGCAAATCTTTATGGACAACGGTTACATATCGCGGCATTGCCGCAAAAGAGCCAGCGAACTGCCCGATATATTGGAATGAATTTGTGATGGGATTACTTGATGCCGGCGAGGTTTGGTTAGATGACATAAGCGTAATAGAGTATCCAAGCGGAAACAGACGACAACTTATTCAAAACGGGACTTTTGAAACAGGAATGAATAAATGGCGCATTATAGGGACGCATAGGCATAGTGAAGTGATACCAGAACCGGGTAATCCTTCTAATCATATCCTGCATTTAATTGCAACCGGGCCGACAGAACATATGCATAATCACGCTGAAACAACTCTTGCTTATGGGGCGAGCATAGTTAATGGCACAGAATACGAGATATCCTATCGGGTAAAATGGATTGGCGGTTGCAATAAATTGAATACACGACTTTATTTTAATCGTCTTGCAAAAACGACAGAGTTGCCAATGACTGATAAATATGGAACGCCGGGCAGACAAAATACCGCCTT
The DNA here is from genome assembly GCA_029572555.1 of Verrucomicrobiota bacterium. Taxonomy (GTDB): domain Bacteria; phylum Verrucomicrobiota; class Verrucomicrobiia; order Limisphaerales; family JAKPVM01; genus JAKPVM01. The sequence continues at coordinate 3,571 of JAKPVM010000108.1, forward strand.
TGTTACAAACACCGGTCCTACATTTGCAAATCTTAAACATTTTCCAGTTGTGCCATATTCATCAAATTCTGTCGTTGTTTCGGTTGAATTGTCTGATGAAGATGGGGTAGCAAAGGCTGTTTTAAAATATTCGGTGAACGGTAGTGGATGGCAGGTTAAATCAATGAGTATAACAAATATAATTAATAATTATGGTTATACTCTTGTTGCAACGGGGACAATTCCACCACAATCTGCAGGGAACACTGTTCAATTGTATATTGAAGCTTTAGATAATGTCGGCGCAATTGCTGCCTATCCGTCAGGCGGGGCAAATTCCAGAGCAATTTATAAAGTGAATGATGGACAATCTTTGATGAGTAAGTTGCATCCGGTTAGAATAATTATGACACCGTCTGATGCCCAGTTTCTACACAACGCAACAAACTTAATGAGCGATGAACTGCTCCCCTGCACGGTGATTGTAGATGAAAAGAACGTATTTTATAACGCAGGCGTCCGAATGAAAGGGAGCGAACGAAATAGGGTTGGATTTACTGTTAAATTTTCTGCCGGAAGTAAGTTATGGGGAGTTCATAACGGTTTTACAATTGACCGCTCAGGTGGACAATCCGGACTTGGCGGAAAGCATGATGAAATTTTAATCTGGCGAGTAATTAATAAAGCCGGCGGGTTACCGGATGTGTATGATGATTTGTGTCAGGTATTCAGTCCACGAGGGAGTGAAGATGGCAGCGGATATTTGCGGCTTGCAAAATATGGAGATGTGTTTCTTGATTCTACTTTTAAAAACGGTGGAGACGGTGAAATGTACAAGTTGGAGTTAATTTATTATCCAACAAACACTGTGGATGGTAATCCGGAATCATTAAAAGTCCCTTTGCCAGATTTGGTTCTTGGAACTGATATTGGAGACCTTGGCGATGACAAGGAAAATTACCGATGGACATTTTTAAAAGAAAATCATCTTATGCGCGATAACTATGACCCGATGATTGGACTTGGGAAGGCTTTTTCCCTTAGTGGGACTAATCTTGAATACCAAATACGGCAGGTGATGGATGTTGATGAATGGGCTCGGGCTGTTGCTTTATTATCGTTGATTGGCAGTGACGATATGTACACTTATGGTAACTCTCATAATTTAGTGATTTATTTTAGGCCTGAGGATAATCGTGGAATGGCGTTTTTGTGGGACCTGGATTATTCATTCGTAGCATCGGTAAATAAGGCGTTTCCCGGCAACGGTTCTGCTAATACCTATAAAATAATTACTACAATACCGGATGTGTATCGTCGTTATTATCATCATCTTTACGATTTAACGAGTATAACAGGGGATTCGGCTTTTATGACAGATTGGGCGAACCGATATGCGGGATTGCTTGCTGAAAATTGGAGCGGTGTTGTGAATTATCTTGTGCAAAGAGCGAATTTTGTCCGCTCATATCTGCCGTTGACCGCTAACTTCGCTATTATTACAAACAGTGGAGGCTTTGTCGCAACGAGTAATACTATTACCCTTTCAGGCACAGCGCCAATATCAGTGGAGAGGTTAGAAGTGAACGGGCTACAACAACCAGTTGTTTGGACAAGTATGACGAATTGGAAGATAACGGTACCAGTTTCTTCTTATACAAACCAGATAATAATTCGGGCGCTTGGTAGCGATGGCAACCCGATTGATAATGGAGTAACCTCAATTGTTGTAACCAATACAAATCAAGTCCAATTAATGTCCGTTGTTATAAATGAATGGATGGCAGATAATATGGGTCCTTATGGATATTCCGATTCGATTGATGGACAATTTCAAGACTGGTTTGAGTTATATAATCCCAACGATGTTCAAATTGATTTATCGAATTATTTATTAACCGATAATCTTTTGATTCCTGATAAATTCGTTATACCATCAAACACAGTTATACTGGCAAAAGGATTTCTTTTGGTGTGGGCAGACGAGGAAGTGTTTCAAAATAATTTAGGTGTAGACGATGACATTCATGTTAATTTTAAGCTTAGTAAGGATAGTGATTCTGTGGCCTTATTTGCGCCAAACGGAATTTTGCAGCATTCTGTAAGTTTTGGCGCTCAATATCAAAATGTAAGTCAGGGATTATTTCCTGATGGAAATACAAACAGTTTTTACTTTATGACGAACTGGACACCAAAAATAGTGAACAGATTAGATTTGCCACAGCCAGCGATGTTTATTTCATCTTTAATAAATGGAAACGTTAAAATAACGATTATAGGTCAGCCAGACCGCTCTTATGTATTAGAGTATAGTGAAAAGCCCTGGATGATACAATGGATTCCAATAGAAACAAACAAGTCGCAAAATGGATTTATTTATTTTTATGATTCAGCAAAAGAAAGCCAAATGAAATTTTATCGTTCCTTTATGCTCCAATAGGTAAATCAATCCTAACGAAATAAAGCCATAAATAATTAAATAATAACGTAATAAATCAATTTCCTATTCATCCAATTATTTTATTAGTCTTTGGATTTGCTCAACGGACTCTTGAAACATTTTATTATTTAGACTATTTTGAAATTCTGTTGTTTTAGATTATGGCTTATTTAAACGAAAACTATTTAAAGTTAAAGGCTGGCTACCTTTTCCCGGAGGTTGGCAGACGAGTTAAATCGTTCTGTGAAAAAAATCCTGCTGTGGCAAATCGTGTAATTAAATGCGGGATTGGAGACGTTACGGAACCGCTTCCGCCTGCTGTAATTAACGCAATGCATCAAGCTGTTGATGAAATGGGTGAACGAGAGACGTTTCGTGGATATGGTCCTGAACAGGGATATGAGTTCTTAAGAAACGCAATTGCGCAGAATGATTACAGAAGTAAAAGGATAGACATTGCTGATGACGAAATTTTTGTTTCTGACGGTTCAAAATGTGATTGCGGAAACATCCTTGATATCCTTGGCGATAAAAATAAAACGGCAATTCCAGACCCTGTTTATCCTGTCTATGTGGATACCAATGTTATGGCTGGACATACTGGCGAAGCCGATGAAAGCGGTGCGTATAGCTGCATTGTTTATCTGCCGTGCACTGTTGAAAATGCTTTCATCCCGGAACCGCCTGATGAAAAGGTTGACATCATCTACCTCTGTTCTCCCAACAATCCAACAGGCGCAGCCGCAAATAAGACGCAATTGTCTGTATGGGTTGATTATGCTTTAAAAAACAAATCTATAATTTTATACGACGCCGCTTATGAAGCCTATATCACCAAACCCGGAATTCCCCATTCAATTTTTGAAATCCCGGGTGCAACAGAATGCGCAATTGAATTCAGAAGTTTTTCTAAAAATGGCGGTTTTACAGGTGTAAGGTGCGCCTTTACAGTAGTTCCCAAAAAACTACTTGCTTCAACAACTAAAGGTGAATTTAAGCAACTTCATCCTTTATGGTTCAGACGAATGACAACAAAATTTAATGGCGTGAGTTATATTACGCAGCGAGCCGCAGAATCGTTATATACAGAAGATGGCAAAAAACAAGTTCGCTGCTTGATTGAACATTATCTTGGCAATGCAAGAATTTTAAGAGAAGCCATCACAAATGCTGGTCTTAAAGTATATGGTGGTGTCAATGCCCCATATTTATGGGTTAAGGCTCCTGAGGGTTACACCAGTTGGCAGGCTTTTGACAAGATTCTTCAAGAAGCTAACCTTGTTATAACACCGGGAAGCGGTTTTGGCTCAAAAGGCGAAGGCTTTTTTAGAGTCTCATCCTACAATAGCCGAGAAAATGCGGTAGAAGCCGCAAAACGATTTAAGCAGATTAAGTGGTAATTTAGTCCTGTTTAACGCCATCATATAATAAATAACTGTACAGGTTTGTTAAATTGTAAAAATGCATTTTTTGGTTAATAACGAAATAGTTCAAACTTTTCTGGAAAATCCGTTCTTTGAGGATTAAAGTATCACTATGTTGAACGGTTTAACTAAACCAGACGTTATTTTAACTCATGAAAGCGATCTTGATGGCTTATTATCAGCGGTGTTATTAAAGAGGCTTGCTCAGAAGCTTTATTCTGTTGAAACCGAGATTAAGGCGTTTCATTATAACGAATGGAAGCAGAGGCAAATGAATGAATTGGCAGCCTGGGTATCCGACTTTTCCTTTGAACAACGACTTGATAAACCGAACTGGGTAATAATAGATCACCATCCGTATGAACATCAGCCGAAAAATGCAACGGTAATTTTCGATGCTAATAAATCCGCTGGGTTATTGTGTTATGAACTTTGCAAAGAAGCGGGTATTCAATCTGATGAATTAGATTTACTTGTCCATTATAGCAATGTTGCCGACCTGTTTTTAGAAGAAGATGCTGACTTTTACGTTGCAAATGATTATGCAAACCTTGTTAAAACTTATGGATTTTGGAGTTTATTAACGTTAATTAACGGGCGGATTGAGTCTTTGCTAAATCATCCTTTGCTTGAAGTGATGGCTGTTAAAAGAAAGATCGAAGACCCACTTGGGTATGAGTGGAGTAGTCAAAATATTATCTCTTTAAATAATAATGTTGGAGTAGTTGAAACTATTATTGGAAACAACAACCTTATTGTTAATCGGTTGCTGGAAGAAAATAAAACAAAATTTCCTGTCTTAATAACGCTTTATCGGCGCAGCAATGGTATGATTTTTGCAAGTATTCGTAGCAAAAATGGAGAGGCTTTAAAGGTGGCTGAATTATTGAAGGGCGGTGGGCATCCGAATGCTTGCGGGGCAATGCTCCCCAAATCGGTGCGTTCTTTTCAGGATGCAATTGATTATATTAAAAAAATACTCAATCCCACAATCCCTAAAAACAAAGGACTTAATAGCCTCGATGAAATTTTCGAACAATTTAATGATTAGTAATCTTATACCTTCTCGTTTTAATACGGTGAATGTATCTATTTTCTTGGTGTTGGAAAAAATAAATATGTAACTAAATTAAATTCGTTTGCGTCGTAACTTTTGGATAATGAATAAAAGGGTTTTTATATATATTAGTGTCGGTGTAGTTGTTGTTTTGTTGTTGGTTGGTATCAGGTTCGCCAGCAAGGCGCATAATAACCTTGTAACACTTAATGTAAGAGATGCAGATATAAAGGAAGTTTTAAGAGAGATCCAATGGCAAACATTTGAGGTTATTTATAAAAACAAAGATGTAAATGGGAAAATCACTCTGGATGTTAAAGATATGCCTCTGGAAAATGTTCTGCAAATCGTTGCAGAACAATCATCTTCAAGGTTCAATGTTGTATATCCGTTATACAGTAATAGCGAATCTCTACTCAGGCTTAAAAAACTTTTAAGGGGTGAAATACCGATTGAAAAAGCCGGGTGGACGAACTATTCAGCAAGGCAGTTGCCTCTTGGTGGTCCGATGTTTTTATCACAACAAGCAAATCTTCAGCAAGTAAGTCTTACTATAACGGGTAAAGATGCGGATTTAGCCGCATTAGCGCTTTCAAGGTATGAGCCATCAAGGGTGATTTTGGAAGATGGTGTGGTTGCAAAGGTTAATTTGATTGTTTCACAAGTGCCATTTATTAAAGCTGTTGAAAGACTTGCCAAGCAGATTGCACTCAAATGGACGGCATTATATACGCTGCAACCGAGGATGGAAATGGGGCGCAGGTTTGCGCGTGGTTCTCAAGATGGTGGCAACACGAACCAACCGTCTCGGCAATTTTTTGGAGGAGGAGCATTTGCAGGAATGAATAGGGGACAATTTGATGGCAGTTCTGCAACTAATACGACTGACCAACAGTCTAATGCAATGGTTTTAGTGCGTGAGGAATTCCAGCGTCAATTTGAACGGCAGATGGAAGTCTTGTCCCCGCAGGAGCGTCAACAGATGGAAGAAATGAGACAACGATTTGAACAAATTCGACAGCTTCCACCTGAAGAACGGCGCGCTCAATTTGAGCAGATTGCAAATGACCCGGAATTCCGTCAGAGGATGGAACAACGGATACTCAATCGGATGTACACGAGTATAAAAGATTTAACGCCCGAACAAAGGGCAGAACGGGAACGGGATATGCGTCAAATGAGACAGAGATTTGGCAGACCACCCGGATAAAAATTAAGATGTGTAATAAATGTAAATACGCATTTACGTTGATAGAATTGCTTGTAGTGATAGCGATAATTGCAATACTTGCAGGATTATTACTACCGGCTGTGGCGCGTGCAAAAACCAAAGCGTATAAAACAAATTGTGTTAGCAATCTTCGTCAGATTGGTGTGGCAATAATGATGTATGCCGATGACAATGGCGGGCGTCTTCCTGCAGCAGAACGGCTTCCAAGTTTACCTGTTGATCCGTTAAATCCACTTCCGAAAATTTCAGAAGTTTTATCTAATAGCATAGGCGGCAGCAAAATGGTATTCAGATGTCCGGAAGATAGAGTCGGCAGATTTGAAAAAGAGATGACCAGTTACGAATGGAATTCAATGCTTAACGGCAGAAAACTTGACCAGTTGCGGTTTGGTCCAATATTGCTGCCGACGGATAAGATTCCGGTAATTTACGATTACGAGAACTGGCATCCGTCAACTGCAACAAACATTAAAAATGTGGTTTTTGCGGATATCCATATAGGTGTGCTTTAAAGGTAATAGTAAAATATAAAACGGAAACATATATGAAAAAGAAACAAATCATAAACGGTATCGTCGCGGTTGCGTTCTTAGCGGTAGCAAGTATCAAATTACTTGCAGCTCAGGTTGGTCCTGCCGGTTATGCTGAAACATTTGGTGCTATTCCTAATGCTTCAGATTGGGCAACTTATTTTTACTCGGGCGCAGCTGCGGATGATTATGACCTTAACGCGCTTGTTCAAACGATTTCAATTTCAGATATAAATATTCCCCTTTATAATGATAGTCAAAATGATCCACCTAATCTAAATTCTTACGCTATATGGAGTGGCGTGGGAGGATATATCTGCACAAGACCGACCCAAAACAGATGCACCTTCCTGGCTGTTAAATTACTTAATATGTCAGAGACTAATGCCACTTCTGTCAGAATTGATTATGACTTTTCTATATTGGCGCAAGCTACTGAACCGGATTATCCGGGACAACGCGCCTTTTATAGTTTAACCGGTGCAACGAATAGTTGGATTCCAATACCCGAATTTTCAAGTTCTTCGCCTATTAGCTCAAAATTAGTTGCAATGGTGAACCTCCAACAAACCTGGGCACAAAGTAATTACCTTTATATTATTTGGGTTGATGACAATGCAAGCTTAATGGGTTCGGACCCTGCTTATGTAATTGACAACTTTGAGATTGTTATCACGGGCGGCACATCAGTTGCCCCACCGGTAACCGTTGACATCGTTTCGCCCACGAACAACGCGTTTTATACATCCCCTGAATCCATAACTATTTCTGCCGAAGCAACCTCCCGCGACGGGGTTATAACGAACGTTGATTTCTATGTGGACGATACTAAGGTTGGTGAAATTGGACAATCTCCGTTTTCATATAACTGGCAGAACCCGCCAGTGGGATTGCATACAATTTATGCAGAGGCTTATGATGATATGGGCAATTCATCAACTTCCCGAGTAGTTCAGGTGGTGGTTTTTGACAATGCAGGTACGCCAGTGGTAAAAATCTCGAATCCGACAAATGGATTTTCCATCGAAGGTCCTTTAAGTCTTTCTATTACTGCCTTTGCCATAGCGCCTGACAGCATTTCTAATGTTCAATTTTATGCAAATGATTCATTAATTGGTGAGGTAGCTATTGAGCCATACACAATTATATGGAATACAATATTTGGCGATATTACATTGGTTGCTGTAGCAAATAGTTCGAATGGGGTGTCTGCGACATCTGATGTTGTGAATATCACAATTTCTGAACCTCCAATTAATACAAATCCACCTGTAATAATTGCGCAAGACCCGCCTGCTGGGGCAACCGTCCCATCGCTTACTCAAATTCAGATAACTTTTAGCGAGCCCGTCATAAATATTGATGCCACAGACCTGTTGATAAACGGACAACCTGCAAAAGGAGTCAGTGGTAGCGGGGCTGAATATATATTCACTTTTGATTCACCTCCTTATGGGACTGTAACAATTTCATGGGCAGCGGATAATGGCATTACCGATATTGGCTATCCATCAAATTTGCCTTTTGCCTCTTCTAATGCTGGTTGGAATTACCAGTTAGTAGATTTAGATCCACCTGTTGTGATTCAAAGGATTCCTGCTGCGGGTGAATTGGTTTATAGCATTTTAAACCAGATTACAGTTGTTTTTAGTGAGCCTGTAACTGGCGTTGATGCGTCGGATTTATTAATTAATGACGTAGCAGCGACCAATGTTACCGGAGCAGGGACAACTTATACTTTTGATTTTGATAGTCCGACAAATCAGGGACTTATTGAGGTTTCATTTGCCGCAAACCATAACATCGCCGATCTTGCAGAAACACAAAACGCCTTCAATTCAGAGGGTATTGGCGCAAAATGGGCATATCGTTTTATAACTTATGTGCAGGAGGGAAATGATAATTTTGCCGATAGGATTGAAATCATCGGTTTGCCCGCAACAGTGTTAGGTTATAATGTTGGCGCAACAACAGAATCTGGTGAGCCGCTTGGTAGCGGTGGTTGGTTCCGTCCCGGCTCTTCGGTTTGGTGGAAATGGGTTGCCCCGTATAGCGGACAGGTAAGGATAGATACGTTCGAAAGTGGATTTAATACTACACTTGGTGTATATACTGGCACAAACGTTAGTTCGTTAACGCGGATTGCATATAATGATAATGCTCCTGGTAGAACTGAAAGTCTTGTAACATTTAACGCTGTTCAAGGAACTGAATACGAGATTCAGGTATGTGGCGCGCCAACCGGTTTTTCACCTACAATTCCGACCGGTGTTATTTTCTTGAACATATCAATGCCGCCATCAATTTCAATAACTTCCCCGAAGAATAATTCTACGATAATTGTTGGAGAACCCACGACCTTCTCGGCAAATGTCTCCACTAATATATTTCCAATTATGCAAGTAGATTTTTATTCCGGCTCAGCATATATTGGGACTGTGCTTAAACCACCGTATTCACTTGTTGCCACAAACTTTTCAGCCGGTTCAAATACTATTTATGCAGTGGCAACTGATGTTTTGAGTCAAACGGCGGATTCCTCCGTCAATGTATTGTCTCTTAGTTATGGTGTAACGATTGTAGCGCCTTTAGATGGTAATATATATAGCGGTTCCGTTCTTACTATTTCAGCGATGACTTATCTTAAAACCGGTTCAATCACCAATATAGATTTTTATGTTAACGATGAATATATTGGTAGCGATTCAACCACGCCATACAGTTGTGTTTGGTCAAATATGGTTGGCGGTTCTCATAGAATAACAGCTGTAGGGTATGATGATGCTGGAAAATCTTACATATCTAAACCTGTATTTATTGGCACTTATTATAACATTGTTTCCTCATTAACTTTATGGAAATACCTTGATGATGGGTCTGACCAGGGGACAGCGTGGAAGGAGCCGGATTTTGATGATTCTTCATGGAGTATAGGCTTAGCGCCAATGGGTTATGGCGATGCAAATGGTAGATATCCGATTACGACAAATAGTTACGGTCCTGATGAAAATAATAAATATGTAACAACATATTATCGGACTGAATTTGATGCAACAAACTTTGACCAATGCTCTTATCTGGTTTTGTCATTTCAAAGAGACGATGGTATTATTGTCTATTTAAATGGTGAAGAGGTGTACCGTAATAATATGTCGGCTGGAGCTGTTACCTATACAAATTATTCATCCAGTTCTATTGGTGGTTCAGATGAAAGGACAACTTATGGGGTGGCTTTAGACCCAATACTCTTACGCGAAGGGCGAAATGTAATTGCCGCAGAAGTCCACCAGTCAGATGCATCGAGTTCTGATTTGTGGTTTTACCTTGAATTAATGGGGTATCCTGAAATAATTAGAAATCAATCTCCACAAGTCGCCTTAACAAGCCCAACAAACAACTCAATGTATGTTTCTCCTAATGAAATTGAGCTTCAAGCCGAAGCCTCTGATGCGGACGGTTCGGTAATTAAAGTGGAGTTTTACGATAACACAACTTTACTTGGCGAAGCAACCGAACCACCTTACACCTTCAGGTGGGCAAATCCATCTGTTGGTTGGCACAGCATAAAGGTGGCGGCTACTGATGATTTAGGCGCAAGACAATTTTCAGATTCAATATCCGTAATAATCTTTGAAACAGCGAACAAACCGCTTGTTGAAATACTTTCACCCACAAACGGACGTGTTTATGACAATCTTGAAGGTTATACAAATGTAACTATTAATGTAAGGGCGTCTGCATTTAACGGTGTTTCTAATGTAGTTTTCCTTTCTGATGGGGTTGAAATTGGCGCTGTGCTTCAAGAACCATATTCACTGGTATGGAGTAATGTGCCGTTTGGTTCGCACACTCTTACAGCGACTATTTATGATATGGATGGCAATCATACAGTTTCCTCGCCCGTTAATATTACAGTGGTTGAACCTCCTATTAATACTGAAGCCCCGCGTATTGCGTCGGTTGAGCCGTTGCAGGGTGAGACAATTACAAATTTAACGACTATTAAAATAACATTTACCGAACGGGTTATGGGGATTGAGGCGAGTGATTTGCTTGTTAATGGTGAACCAGCATTAAGTATGACTGGAAGCGGTTCTAATTATGTATTTACTGTAAAACAGCCGGATTATGGAACTGTTACAATATCCTGGGCAGAAAATCACGGTATCACAGATAAAGGTTATCCTAATAATCTTCCATTCGACGCAACTGCGCAAGGCGCAACTTGGACTTATAACTTAATTGATAAAGTGGCGCCTTATATCGTAAGTAGAACACCTGCGCCTAACGCAAACGTAAGCAATTTGACACAGATTAGTATTACATTTAGTGAAAAAATGTCAGGTGTTGATGCCTCAGATTTGTTGATAAATGGAGTACCAGCAGCAAGTGTCTCTACTACAGACGATATCACATATATATTTGCATTTCCGCGTCCTTTATATGGGGCTGTATATGTAACATGGGCTCAAGACCACAATATTTCGGATAGGGCTGTTGAACCAAACGCATTTGTTCCGACAGGGAATGCTTTAAGTTGGCAGTATTTAATCGTTGCTCCCGTAATTACTCTCGTGCCGCGAGATGCATATTACCTTATTCAAAAGGGCTTGTTTGAGCCATCTACGCCGGTAACTCAATGGAGGCTATTGTCCTTTGATGACGCCTTATGGGTAACGAATCAAGCGCCATTTTATTTTGACATAGATAAAACGCCGGTGGCATTTACAGGAAATACATTGCTTGACGATATGTATGGACGCTATGAAGCGATTTATTTGAGGCATAAATTCTACGTGCCAAGTCCGCAATCTATGACGAATCTAACACTAAGATCAAGGTGCGATGATGGTTACATTGCGTATCTTAACGGCGTTGAAGTATTCCGTTCAAGCACTGTATCAGCAGGCGATATTCCGTTTAACTACGGTTCAAATGTGGTTGCATCCGCTACCGAATCATCATCTGGGGTTGCGTGGACAACAACCATAATTCCAGTGCCTTCCACAGTGCTCGTCTCTGGAACGAATATCCTTGCCATTCAAGCGATGAATAGCACTACCAATAATTCGGACTTTTTAATGGATATTGAGGTTTATGCCTCTGTGGTGGACCCGATGTTAATTCCACCTATGATTGCTTCGGTTTATCCAATACCGGGAGATTTATGGTCGCTAACAAATATCGTGATTCAATTCACCGAACCAGTTAGTGGAGTTGACGCAAATGACCTATTGATTAATGGAGTTAATTCGACAGAGGTTACGCAATTGGATAGTGTAACTTATTCGTTTAGTTTCCCGCAACCTGAATATGGAACTGTAAATGTGAGCTGGGCTGCGGATACCGGTATTGCTGACCTTGATGCGCAGCCATTTGATGGGGCTGCTGCTGGCGCT
>JAKPVM010000119.1 GCA_029572555.1 Verrucomicrobiota bacterium
CAGGGGGAATGTTATCAGTTATTGTTTTTCCTTTATGACACACATTGCAGCGGCGTTGAATTAGAGATGATTGTTCGCCAAAAACAATACCAACAGATTTACCGGCGCGGTTTTGGGCTTCAGCATTTCGCAAGGCTGCGTAAGTGCCTGCGTAAGGTGCACCGCTTTCAATCCATAACCAGACAGTCCTCCATTCCTGGGGAGTAGCTTTTTTGGAAAGACGTGTCAATAACTTGCTTGCTGAACTACCGATAGAACGAGTTGGTTGATTACCAAGTCCATTTCTTCCGTCAATAACTTCATTATGCGCCAACAGCGAAAAATAGCTATGGGACCACTCTGGTCCAAGGTCTCCTGCAAGAATATTTTTGCCTTCTCTATGTTGGTAATTATGACATTCAACACAGTATTTATTAAGGATTGGTTGAATATCTCTATTGAAGTCAAGGACATCAGGATAATTATCAAAGGTCTGAATTTTAGAAGGTTGTCTTTTTAGCGCCATCAAATTATTTGAGAGTTTAAAATCAGGCGTTTTATTTCTATTTTCGTGGCAACCAACGCAGCTCATAACTTCACCCGGCATAACCGTTGTAAAACTTTGCATTCTTTTTATTGATAAATCTTTATCGTCAAGGGCTACAAAGAACAATTGTCTGCCGGCGGGGGCTTCAAAATATGCAGAGCCGTCAGGTTCTACTGGCACGGTTCCGAGGACGCGTTCCAGTGTGAATGTTCCTAACCATGAAATAAGGTCGGGACCACCGCTAAAATTTACTGGTTTAGGCAGAGATTCAAGTATTAGCAGTTTTTTAATCTCACCATTTTTAATGCCGTTTAAATTTCTGCTTTCATATACATTAGCAAGGACAAAGTGTCCGGTGACTTGATTTAGTTTAACATTTTCAGGAATTAACGGTTCCCGATTTCTCTTCATAATTGGTCTTGGTTCATTTAAATTGCCTTGTCCTTTGTAGACAAAGATTGGTTCAACATTTCCTGAACTATCAATGATCACAATTTCATTATTTCTTGCTGCAATGAAACAGTTTGTGCTTAATGGGTACGGATCTTTTACGAGTTTGCCCTTATGAATGGCTCGGGCTGCCGATTTGTCATCTGGACCGAGTCTTTGTGAAACAATTGTAGCAATTCCCGAGTGCTCATTGACACCGTGTCCGGGGGAGAAGTTTGCAAGGACAAGGTCTGTCCCCGGTATTGGTTTCGCATCAATCATAACTATATTTGGATTCATATTACCATAGTAAACCATTTGACC
>JAKPVM010000126.1 GCA_029572555.1 Verrucomicrobiota bacterium
AGATTTATTGGATTGGAATAAGGAAAAAAGAATTACAAGGGTAAATATACAGAATAATAATTGCATCTTTTTCATCCTTGTATCTTATAACCTTTTGTCTTGTATCTTTGCCTCTTGTTTATCTTACAAAATATCCTGTCAATCCTGTATATCCGTGTTAAATAAGAAAATCCTATAAATCTTTGTTTTATCTGAATTTTTTGCGCGATATAGAATATGCAAAAGTGCCATTAGCAACGTAAGAATTTCCTAATCGTGAAACGGGTTCGGACTCAGGAATTATGGATCAAGGAATTCCTGTTCCAGGAAAAAATTCAAGGTTATTTGTTTGTAGCACAATAGGTATTAGGCTGTTTTTGCAACAGGATTCAGGCTTAATCCATAATTATAGCCTTTTTCAAATGCCTGAAGGTTCAGTTTTTCAGTTCCTTTAGGGACAGAATCTGCGACGGCTTTTCTAAATGCGTCTGCTGAAACCAGGTTTGTTATTGCGGCAAAGAATCCAACCATCACTATGTTGAGAACTAACCGTTTGCCGAGTTCTTCGGCAAAGCGCGTGGCTGGGATTCCGAATAGTTTTATGTCCGGTTTAAGGTTTTGAGCCTTGACAAGTTCTTCTTCAATTAATAGGAGACCGTTATTGGCGAGTTCGGGAGAAAATTTTGCGCAAGCTTCTTGCGACATTACCATCAGAATTTCTGGCTGTGTGACGTATGGGTAAAGAATCTTTTGCGGAGATATTATTAGTTGAGCGCTGCAGGCGCTGCCGCGGGCTTCGGGTCCAAAGCTCTGAATAAGGGTGGCGTATTTGTTGTCATAAATACTCGCCGCTTTGCCGATAATCATACCAGCCAGTATTACTCCCTGTCCGCCAAATCCGCCAATTTTTATTTCTACTGGTTTGTTCATACGAGACCGTTATAAGGTTTGTAATTTGGAATTCTTTCGGAAAGTTTTTGGTTCATATTTTCCAGAAAGGTTGGCCTTTCTTTGTCAACGAATTTGCCGCAGATTATTGGTCCTTTGAACCCGATAGCGACATCTTTGGTGTTGGCGCCGTTGCGAATTTCGCTGTTTTCTTTGTAAAATTTCATCATTTCCAGTCCGTCTCCGATTTTGTTTCTGCGGCCATATAGAGTGGGGCAGGGGCTGATGATTTCGAGGAAACTGAAACCTTTTTTCTGAATGACCTCTTTCATAGCGCGGGTTAATTGCATTACGTGGTATGTTGTCCATCTTGCCACATAGACAGCGCCTACTGAATCGGCAAGGTGGGGGAGGTTGAACGGTTCTTCGAAATTTCCGTAAGGCGTTGTTGTGGCGACGGCGTCAACGGGGGTTGTAGGGGCAACCTGTCCGCCAGTCATTCCATAGGTAAAATTGTTTACGCAGATTATCGCAAGGTCCATATTTCTCCTGGCTGCTTGAATGAAATGATTTCCTCCAATTGAAACAAGGTCGCCATCTCCGCTGTAAACAACCACTTTTAACTTTGGATTTGTAAGTTGCAGACCAATCGCAAATGGAATTGCGCGTCCGTGGGTGGTGTGGAAACTGTTGAGTTTCAAATATCCCGCCACGCGTCCTGTGCAACCGATGCCGGAAACAATGGATATGTTATCAAGGGGCAGTTTAGTTTGTTGCAGAGCCCTTATAAAACAATTCACAGTTGTTCCAAGACCGCATCCGGGACACCAGATGTGCGGGATACGATCCATTCGCAAATATTCTTCAATAATATTTCTTTCGCTCATTTTACTGCCTCCAGAATTTTTTGGTAAATTACCTCAGGATTATGCACTGCGCCGCCGCCGTGGGGGACAAGATGAACTGGCGCTTTGCCACCGACAACCCGTTCAAGTTCAAAATATACCTGACCGTAATTAATCTCGGGTATGACAAAAGCCTTCACCTTTTCGGCGATTTGTTTAATCCGTTTTTCAGGAAATGGCCAAACAGTGATAAGCCGCAAATTGCCAACTTTGATGCCTTTTTCTTTTGCCTTTTGAATAGCCCATAAAGCCACACGCGAGGTTATCCCATAAGAGACTACCACCACGTCGCAATCCTCTGTCTCTTCTTCTTCAAACTTCACTATTTTATCGGCGTTTAATCTAATTTTATCAACCAGCCGTCTGACGCATTTTTCCTGACATTCAGCGTTCATTACTGGGTAGCCTTTTTCATTGTGAGTTAAACCGGTGATGTGAAAATTGTAGCTATCGCCGGCTTTGGCGATTGGCGGGACGAGGTCTGCGTCCGGAAGGTATGGCAGGTATTCTCCGGGTTTTGCAGTTGTGTAACGCCTCGGATAAATGTTTATTTCTTCCGCTGGCGGAATAACCACCCTTTCAGTCATATGTCCTACGCATTCATCCATCATAAACATAACCGGGACCCGATATTGTTCGGATAGATTGAATGCGTGGATTGTTAAATCAAAACATTCCTGAGGCGAGTTTGGACACAACGCGATGATTTCATAATCGCCGTGGCTACCCCATCTTGCCTGCATCATATCCGCTTGCGCAGGAAGGGTAGGCAAACCTGTTGATGGTCCACCACGTTGGACATCCACGAAAACCACTGGCGTTTCTGTCATACAGGCAAGCCCGATATGTTCCATCATTAAAGAAAATCCCGGTCCTGATGTTACCGTCATTGCCTTTGCTCCGCCCCATACAGCGCCGAGGATGGCTATTGAGGAGGCGAGTTCATCTTCCATTTGAATAAATATCCCGCCGCAATGTGGAAAGCGCGCCGCAATTCTCTCGACCACTTCCGTTGACGGCGTTATTGGATAGCCTGCCGCAAAACGGCATCCCGCCGCTATTGCTCCTTCACCGCAGGCATAGTCTCCATCTATAAAATGCGCCCCTGTAAGTACACCTTTTGAATCTGCTTTCATAATTATTCCCAATTTTAAGCGGATTTTTTAAGCCGAATACCGAAAATCGCAAAATCCGGACAATACATACCGCACAAATCGCAACCCGAACAGGATTCAGGAACGGCTACTTTTGGGAAATGATATCCCTTGCTATTATATTCATCTGACATTGAGAGGACTTTTGTGGGACAAAATTCCACACAAAATCCACAACCCTTACACCGTTCGGCAGTAATAAGAACTGCGCCGCGCGGTTCTTTTTTTATAGCCACATCAGTCATATCTAAAACGATTATTTTTAAACCCGAACACTGCTTAATAGCAAATCTATTTAAGATTTATAAACAAAAGGCTAAACATATAATCTGTCAAACAAAAACAACAACTAATTAATTATATAATCATATCTAATTAATATCTCTGTTGAATAATTATTGGTTATAAATGATGGCAATATTCCCAGAATTTAAGATTAGATGTTAATATATGGATTTATGCTGGTTCTTGTTGGCTTAAACAGTGCAATGTTCCAAAGCCGAGCACAAGGTCAACAGCGTGTATTCCGACAACGGTTCTATCTTTAAACAATTCACTCAACGTGCCAAGCGCGATTCTGTCATTCGGGTCGTTGAATGTTGGGACAATCACTGCATCGTTGCATATATAAAAGTTTGCATAACTTGCTGGCAAACGATAGCCGTCAAAATATAGCGGCGCAGGTATTGGAAGCGGTATGACCTCAGGTTTTGAACCATCTTCAAGACGGATATCTTTGATTCTTTCCCAGTTTTTAGCAAGCGGTCTATAATTAACATCCTTAGGGTTATTTTCTTTTATCATCACAAGTGTTGTTGGATTTACGAAGCGGCATAGGTCATCGATGTGACCGTGGGTATCATCGCCTTTAATTCCGTTGCCAAGCCAAAAAATATTGCTAACACCGAGATATTTTTTCAGAGTCTCTTCAAATTGTTCTTTGCCTACGCCCTTATTTCTTACCTGAATTTTTGGATGCAAATAACATTCTTCGGTCGTAATCAAAGTTCCTCTGCCGTTCACATCGATTCCACCGCCTTCTAAGATGAACGGTTTTCCATTAATTTGCGCTATGAACAGTTTTTTCTTTAAATATTTTGCAGCGGTTTCCGGGACTTTTCTATCTTTCTGCCAGTCATCGTATTTTGCCCATCCGTTAAAATGAAAGTGAACAATTGCGGTTTCGGATTTTGAACGGCTTTTTACAAAGATTGGTCCGGCATCCCTCGTCCAACCGCGATTGGTGGGGTGAATTATAAAATCAACGCAGTTAGGATTTGCACCTGAACGAGATAGATATTTTCGGGCTAAATTTTCCATCTGTTTATTATTTACGAGCATTCGGATTCGTTCTCCCGGGGAAATTTTTCTCACTATCTCGCAATAGACCCAGCGAATAGTATCAAGTTTATCAGGCCAGTCAGTAGGATTATGGGGCCAGGCAAGCCACGTGGCTTTATGCCTTTCCCATTCCGCAGGGAAGAAAAAGCCTTCCTCCTGCGGTGTTTTATTTATTACAATTTTTTTCGCGCTCATAATATATTAGGCGCGAATTTTCCACGGTTTTCGCATAGAACGCAACTTTAGTTTTGCATTCGCCTCTTTATCTTTAATAAATTCTTCCTTTTTAGGATTCCAGGATAATCTTCGTTGGAGACGGCTTGCAATGTCGCTCAAATGACAGAGTGTATCGGCATAGACTGCGTCTTCAATAGGGCAGATGCTTGGTTTGCGCGATTTCACTGAATCGACAAAATTTTTCACATGATTTGAACTTTGGATAAGTTTGGTTTCGTTATCGCCAATTTTCTGGGTCGCAAGGCTTTCGGGGTTAGTTCGTATCTCGCCGCGTCTTACCATAATCCAACCTTTTGTTCCATTAAATCCGGTTCCGTGGTCTGCAATTTTTCCGTAAATTGACTCCCATTCGCTGAAATTATTCATATCAATTTTTTGGTTAAAGCCATTTGGCGTTCCTTTAAACCGCATTTTTACGTTTGATGGGAATTCAAAGTTAATGTCCCATGCGACAGCGGTATTGCAGGCGCCTTCTGTCGGGATAATTGCCCGCCCAAATAATTGAAACGGCTGTTTCATCATATCGGGGTATGCCCAATAAGCAATGTCAAGTGGATGAACACCCCAGCCGGCAATGAATCCGAGCGCATAATCGTAATTAAACCACCAGGTTTTCCAACCTCCTGGTGGAATGTTATCAAAGCATTTGTTGTCTGTGTATGGTGTTTGCGGAGCAGGACCGAGCCAGAAATCATAATCAAGGCCTTCAGGTGGTGGAACCGGTTTTGTGGAACCGCCCGGATGGCTTGCGGCGCTCCAGACATTGATTTGATTCAATTCGCCGATATATCCATTTCTCACCAATTCGCAAGCCTGACGAAATTCGCGGCTTGACCGTTGTTGCGTGCCGAACTGGAATATCCGTTTCTTTTGCTGAATTGTTTTTCTTAAAATTTTGTCTTCTTCAAGGGATAACCCTAACGGTTTTTCCACATACATATCTTTGCCCGCATTTGCGGCGGCAAGAGCAACATAAACGTGCCAGTGGTCTGGCGTAGCTATTAAGACGGCATCAATATCTTTTCTTGCGAGCAATTCTCTGAAATCGTGATAAGTGCTGACGCTGTCCTGTTGGTATTTTTGTTTCACCATATTGGTTGCGGCATCAAGATTTATTTTTGCTACATCGCATAGTGCAACTACCTGAGCGTCCGGCAGCCCAAGAAAGCCGCCCATTACGCCGCGACCTTGTGGTCCGACACCAATACAACCGACATTCACCCGACTATTTGGCGCTTTGCCGCTTTGCGCTATTGCAGATGACGGGATAATCGTTGGAAAACCAAAAACTATGGTTGCAGAGGCTAATCCGCCTTTAATAAACTTTCTCCGTGAGATTGGATTTTTCATAATTATATTATGGAAAAGTCAGGATTTTCAGTCAATGGATTATTTTAATTATCACTTTGATAGAAGAACTTATCGGTTGTCTATAATATCACCAGCAGTCCTATTAGCAACCCAATTTCCGTCCATTCTGCAAGTGCATTCCGAGTAATAACTGATGCCCCGTTAATAGAACTCATACCTTCGTAGATTAGTTTGCTAATGATTGAGGGTTTTTTAGCTTGCCAGATACAGCATTGGCAAGCCTTTTTATTTATTAAATATCCAAAGGTTATTCCTTATATTTAGTTTCGGTTCGGAAATAAAAATAGCCCGACAAATGCCGGGCTATTTATTTTTAGGTGTATGATACCGATTTATGGTGTTTGTTGGCAGGCTCTCTGCCTAAGGCATTTTCCGAGCCCCATTCCTCTACCTTGTCCAGCTCCGTTACGTTTGCCCAAACCCGCCCCATTGCCTTGTCCTCGCGGCACTCCGTTTATGCACATCCCATTGCGATTTTGCATATTCTCCAACCATTGCATTTCAGATTGGGTTATTGTGCCATTAGCTTTTTTGTTCTTTAGTTCTTCAATATAGGCTTGGACTATTTGTTGTCGTTGGAGTTTTTGTTCCGGTGTCATTGCCCAGCCCGGACCACCGAATTGCTGACGAATCGGGCAATTTGGATTGCCTGACCCTCGTTGTGGCGGTGTTGCATTTTGCGCTTTTGCAGTATAACCAGTCACTCCCGTGATTAACAGGCTGACTGCCAGAAATATGATCTTTGTTTTCATATTTACCTTTATTTTTTTTATTTTTACGGCTAACTTATTGTTAGCTTCTACTTATAATAGACTCACAAATTGTTAAGATTTTATTAAGATAGACAGGGAAAATTGTTAAGGAATTGTAAAAGTTTTTCACTTTTATAAGTACTATATTAAATTATAAATAGATGACAGAAACAGTTTCAAAAAAGACAAAGTTGCTTGTTATAGACGATGATAAAAAACTCTGCCGTCTATTAAAGGATTATTTGGAACCGATGGGGTATCAGGTGGAATCCGAACAGGATGGAGACAGCGGATTAAAAAAAACTATTGAAGGCAACTTTGATGTGATAATTCTTGATGTTATGTTGCCGGGAATGGATGGCTTTGAGGTGTTGAGAAAAATCAGAAAAGTATCTGATGTTCCTGTTTTAATGCTCACAGCTCGAGGGGATGAAGTGGATAGGATAGCAGGACTTGAAATAGGAGCAGATGATTATCTACCAAAGACATTTTCCGTTAGAGAACTCCTTGCCCGGTTGCGGGCGGTTATGCGGCGCACTACGGTCAGAAAAGAAGTTAATAAAACTCTAACAGAAGAGGAAATCGTTGTGGGAGACCTTAAAATCTTGCCAAACTCGCGAACGGTTTTTTTTAATGGCACACAGATTGAATTAACACCGGTAGAATTTGACCTTTTATTTAGCCTCGCCAAGGCAAAAGGAAGGATAAAAACAAGAGAACAGTTGCTGGATGAAATTGCCGGACGAGATTATATAGTTTTTGACCGGTCTATTGATGTGCATATTTCTGCATTGAGAAAAAAATTAGGCGACGACCCTAAAGAACCGCGTTTTATAAAAACAATGCGCTCAGCAGGATATATGTTTGTTAATCCAAAATCGGATTGGACGAAAGAGAAACAATGAAACCGCGCTATCCACTATTTTTAAAGGTGTTGTTTTGGCTTTTTTTGAATATATTAATTATCGGAATCGGATTATTAATCATTTTAAATGTTCAGTATCAAACCGGAATTGAAAGCCTATTCGGTGGAAAAACAAGTAGGCGAATCCAGGAACTTTCTCAGATTATAGGCAAAGATTTAAATTCAAGATCGCAGAGCGAATGGGATAATATCCTCAAAAATTACAGCCAGATTTACGAGGTTCAGTTTTTTGTTTTCAGATGTAATGGAACCCAAATTGCAGGCGACAAAATCGTTTTGCCTGCGGATATTGTGTCAAAACTCGCTTCTTTGCGAGTGCCAGGATTGATGCAAGGAAGAGGACCGCCACCAGGAAAAGGTTATTGGCGTAGTATGCTACAGCCTGATCGGACAGAAACCAAATATTTTTTTATTCACTCAACAGAACCAAAAGGTTACTGGGCAGGCGTCAGAATAAATATTGATAGAGATAGCACCGTAGGCGGCGGAGATGTGTTAGTAGCAAAATTTGATTCATTATTCAAAAGCTCTCTGTTTGATTTAAAACCACTATTATTTGCAGTCGGAGCAGCAATATTATTTTCGGCATTGTTCTGGTTGCCTTTGATTAAAAGTTTCACAGGGTCAATAAGAGAAATTACTCTAGCAACCGAAAAAATTTCAAACGGCAATTTTTCACAACGGATTAATGAAAAAAGAAAAGACGAATTGGGCATACTCGCCGTTTCTATCAACCAACTTGCGGCGCAACTTGAAAGGTTTGTTAAAGGACAGAGACGTTTTTTAGGCGATACCGCACACGAGCTCTGTTCGCCAATCGCAAGGATTGAAATGGCTCTGGGAATTCTTGAACAGCGCGCTGACAATAAAAATGAACAATATGTTAAAGATATCCGCGAAGATTTAAATGTAATGTCGGGATTGATTAAAGAACTTCTTTATTTTTCAAAGACAAGTCTGCAAGAAACAAAAATAGAACTGCAAAAAGTAGAGCTAAAAAAGATCGTTGAACGCATTTTAACACGCGAGGGTGTTGACAACTCCCTTATTAAAATTAACATTCCCGATGGTTTTACCGTAATCGCAAATCCGGAATTGATTGACCGTGCAATTGCAAACCTGATTCGCAATTCAATAAGATATGCCGGAAAAGATGGCGCTATAGAAGTTTCAGCTGTTTATGAATCTAATCAATCAATCATAACTGTGGCTGATAATGGACCGGGTCTACCTGAAGGTGAATTAGAAAAGATTTTTGAGCCGTTTTATCGGGTTGAAGCCTCACATAGTCGGGAATATGGCGGTGCCGGACTTGGACTTGCAATTACAAAGGCTTCTGTAGAGGCTTGCCGTGGGACTGTGCGGGCAATTAACCGCAAGCCCCACGGATTGCTTGTTGAAATCCATTTGCCGACGCAGAGATAATCTGTTAATCCTCTTTGCCGTTGCGCTGGATATTCTTGTGCTCTATGTATTTCGGATGGTCTTCAAGGTTCATTGATAGATAAACGTGCTTGATTTCCTGACCGAATCCCATTCTCCTAAAAAACGCTAAAGCATCCAGGTTATCTTCATCCGTATCTACGAGCATAATTCGTGCTTCTCCCTCAATAAAGGCAGAAGTCATTTGTTTAACAAGGCGTGTAGCGATGCCGTGCCGTTTGTATGACGGGTCAACGCCAAGCCATTCTAACCAACCGTAACGCCAGGCGCTTCGCGGTTTTGACATAATACTGCCGAGGGCAAAGCCAACCACCTTGCCATTAACCTCAGCCACAAGACAAGTTTCAGCATCATTGCTGAAAATATTCATAACCTCATCGTCATCCCAGCAGCGATAAAGCGTTGGCAAATCTTCTGCCGTAAATAATTTTTGTCCTAATTCAAATACCGCAGGCAGGTCTTTTAACTGCATCTGTCGTATCTCCACTTCCATTGGAAGTGGCTTAGGTTTTTTCCTTTTTCGTTTAATCTTATCTGTTCCTGTCATATATCTACTCAAACAAAAGTTAAAGCCGGGTTACGAATCCTCCGGAAACCATCCGTTCCCATCCGCGAAACCCAGCTCAAATCTGATTAAATTTTAAAATTCTTATTTGTATTCAGGCATTAAACCCGTTTTTCAAATTACAAATAAGAATAAACTTCTTAACCTCAATTTTTCAAGTTAAATAATATTATGAATCATATAACATATTTATAATCAATAAGATATAAAATATAATAATAACTTGCTCTATTTTCCTGGCAGATAATAGCAAACACTAATAATATCTTACTAATCCATTAAACATCAGGTCGTTACCGATTTGCTTCCATTTTAACGATTCAAGTTTGACAACATCGTTCAATGAGTTAAATCCCTCGCCAGCAATTGAGCGCGGGGCTTTGAACCCGCATAGAATTTTTGGCGCATAGAAAAAAATAATCCGATGGACAGCCTTTGCCTGAAGGAACGAGGCATTGACCTGGCCTCCGCCTTCAACTAACAGCGTTAAAACACCTTCTTCGCCAAGTTTGCGAAGCGCCCATTGAATATCAACGCGAGAGTTATTTTGCGGCGCTATGATTACGTTGCAACGTTGTTTTAATAAATTAACCCTTTCTTTTGGGGCAATTTCTGTAACAAAAATTGTTGTAAGATGAGAAAAATTATCCGAGACAACTCTGCTTGAAATTGGCGTTCTTGCATTGGAATCAAGGATTATCCGACGCAACGATTTGGCTACGCCCCTTTTTTTCCTATATGTTAGTTCAGGATTATCAGCAATGATAGTATTTACGCCAACAAGAATAGCGTCGGAAAGTTTGCGCAATCGCATTGAATATTGACGAGCAGCCTCGCCTGTTATCCATTTTGATTCGCCCGACTCTGTTGCGATTTTGCCATCAAGACTCATTGCGCTTTTCAAAATTACGTAAGGGGTTTTATGGACAATCCAGTGGTTGAACCCTTCGTTTAATTCCGCGCATTGCGACTCTAATATACCGTGGATAACATTAATTCCTGCTGCCGATAATATTTCATAAGCCTTGCCAGCGTGAGACGGATTTGGGTCAGTTGCACCTACAACGACTTTTTTAATTTTCTCCCTTGATATGGCTTCGACGCAAGGTGGTGTGCGTCCATAAGTCGAACAAGGTTCAAGTGTAATATAAAGTACCGAACCTTCCGGGGAAAATCCGTTTTCTTTTGCATTTTTTATCGCTTCAATCTCGGCGTGTGGCAAACCAGCGCGCTTATGATAACCACTTCCGGTGATTTTATTGTCTTTGACAAGCACAGCGCCGACAATCGGATTTGGCGATGTCATTCCTTCGGCTCTTTTTGCGAGCCTGATGGCAATTCGTATATAAGTTTCGTCGGTTTTTGTTTTAACATTCATTGGTTATCTCAAATCCTACGGCGTTGATATTTTGATTTATTTAATCAGATTACCAGGACTGCTGAACCTTCAAGTCTCCCGGTACGCAAATCCGAAAGGGCTTCGTTTGCGTCTTCTAATGGATAGGTCCTGACAGAGGTTTTAACCGGAACTAAAGGCGCAATCTTTAAAAATTCCTCGCCATCGCGTCGGGTAAGATTTGCGACTGAGATGACTGAACGTTCTTCCCACAAAATATTGTATGGGAATGGCGGGATGTCGCTCATATAAATTCCGCCACAGACAACGATGCCGCCTTTTTCTACCGCCTTAAGCGCATTCGGAATTAGACTGCCGACAGGGGCAAAAATAATTGCGGCTTCAAGCGGTTCAGTCGGCAATTCATCAGAACCGCCAGCCCATACTGCGCCAATTTTCAAGGCAAATTGCTGGGCTGTTTTGTCGCCGGGTTTTGTAAAGGCAAATACCTTTCGTCCCTGATAAATCGCTACCTGAGTGATTATATGAGCGGCTGAGCCAAAACCGTAAATGCCGAGTCGTTTAGCATTGCCGGTTTTTGACAATGAACGGTATCCAATCAGACCCGCGCAAAGTAAAGGCGCACATTCAATTGGGCTATAATCATCAGGCACGTGAAAGCCGTATCGGACATCGGCTACGGTATATTCCGCAAATCCGCCCTGTAATGTATAGCCTGTAAAACGGGCTTTGCCACAGAGGTTTTCGCGGTCGGACTTGCAAAACTTGCATTCCCCGCAAGTCCATCCGAGCCACGGGATTCCAACTCGCCTTCCAACGAGCGTCCTGTCAACGCCGTCGCCGACTTTAACCACCTCGCCGACAATTTGATGTCCTGGAACAAGCGGCAGGATTGGGTCTTTTAGTTCGCCATCAACAATATGGAGGTCGGTTCTGCAAACACCGCAAGCTTGAACCCGAACAAGGAGCTGTCCGTCGGCTGGTTCGGGGTCTGGAATTTCGACCTCAATCAGTGGCTGACGTTGGTTTTTGAGAATCATTGTGCGCATTAATAACAGCATAAGATTAAATGCGATAAAATCAAGGAAATGAATGGATTAATTGGATAAAATATCTCAACCGTTAGCAAACCGATAACAATTGGATTTATGGGTGAATATTTGTTGAATTGACACAATAA
The DNA here is from genome assembly GCA_029572555.1 of Verrucomicrobiota bacterium. Lineage (GTDB taxonomy): Bacteria > Verrucomicrobiota > Verrucomicrobiia > Limisphaerales > JAKPVM01 > JAKPVM01. The sequence goes on from JAKPVM010000126.1 coordinate 12,098, forward strand.
TATAAACAGCTTCGTTAATCTACAAAAGCAGTTAGTATGAAAATTTCTCGCAAATTTTCGCAAATATTTAAAACACCGATAAACATGGGTTTATCACAGGGATTCTTTCTTATAGAAACAAATGAAAAACATAAGATTTACAGGGATTTTTTTTATTTAACAAGGATATACAGTGTTTACAGGGAATTTTGTAAGATGAACAAGATACAAAGATACAAGACAAAAGGTTATAAGATACAAGGATGAAAAAGATGCAATTATTATTCTGTATATTTACCTTTGTAATTCTTTTTTCCTTATTCCAATCCAATAAATCTGTTTCATCTGTGTAATCTGTGTTCCTCTCTGTCACAGACAAGAATGTCTGTGCTACGGTTGTGTGGTGTCAGCATCATTGCTGACAATTCTAATATTTGGGAGCAGGAATGCTCACACCACCTTTTTATTTTTGTTATGGGATGGCTGTGTTTTCACAACATTAATGTCAAAATTAGGGGTATATATTTTTGATTACTTTAATTAATTCGATGTCTATGCTAATAATTCAGAATAAAAACCTACACAGGCAAGAATGCCTGCGCCACGTTTTTTATTCTTGATGAATTAAGGATTTGTGATTTATAATTATTTAAATGAACGAAAAACAGGACAAAGATTTTGAAAATATTAATCCGGAAGAATTAAGTCTTTTTCAGGAATTCGTCCAGATGTTAAAGCATAACAAAAAATACTGGATGATTCCACTTGTCCTGATGTTGCTCGGTTTTGGCGTTCTTTTAATTCTGGGTTCAACTGGCGCTGCTCCATTTATTTATACTTTGTTCTAATCTCTCGTAGATGGAAAAGCAGATTAAAATTCAGCCTCTGGATAGGACTAAAAAATCGGATGTCTTACGGTTTTTAAAATTCGCATATAAAATTTATAAAGACAACCTTAACTGGGTAGCGCCATTGTTAGTAGATGCCGCAAAGGTGTTTTCGGACGCCAATCCGCTTTTTCAACACGCAAAGATGCAAATCTGGCTTGCCACTATAGATGGAAAAGAAGTGGGACGGATTGCGGGAATAATTGACCATACTCATCAGAGCATCCATCAAGATGGCGCGGCTTTCTTCGGATATTACGAGTGCATTGATGATTACGATGTAACTCAAAAGTTGTTTGAAACGGTTCAACAATGGGCAAAAGAAAACGGGGCAAAACGACTCTTGGGACCGATGAATCCAACCACTAATGACGAATGCGGGTTGCTGGTAGAAGGTTTTGATTCTCCTCCGATCATTATGATGACCTATAATCCCCAATATTATATTGACCTGATTGAAAAGGCTGGTTTTACAAAGGCAAAAGATTTGCTGGCATTTTTTGTTGATGTGCCAAAGTGTCCGCTCGATAAACTCGGGATGCTCGCTGAAAGAGTTTGCAAACGAAACCCGGAACTTGTTTTTCGACCTGTTAAGCGGGCTACATTAAACGAAGACCTTGACAGGATTAAAAAAGTCTATAACTCAGCTTGGCAAAAGAACTGGGGATTCGTCCCAATGACAGACGCAGAAATGGATTTTATGGCGTCGCGTCTTAAACCGCTTTTTTGTGAAGGACTTGTCTGGCTCACCGAAGCAAACAAAGAACCCGTTGGATTTTTGCTTGCCATCCCGGATTATAATCAGGCTTTTATAAAACTAAAAGGCAGACTTTTTACACCGAAAATTTTAGGTTTTATTCCCTATCTATTGAAATGGAAAATACCTGACGGCTGTCGTGTGATAACCCTTGGCGTGATGGAAAAATACCGAAATCGCGGGCTTGAAGCCGCAATGTTGTGGGAGGGATTCAAGGTCGGAATTGGAATGGGAATTAACAAAGCCGAAGCCTCGTGGATACTTGAAGGCAATGTCCAGATGTGTCGGGTGATGGAATATTTCGGTGGCGTAGTCTACAAGCGCTATCGGATTTATGAAAAGGCGCTGTAAATTTGATTTTTCTCAATTCTTCCCGACTTCATACATAAATATTCATAAATAGCGTATTATAAAGGACTTAACGTTTTGGATTAGGCACTACAACGCACTTTGAAAATACGCCCCTTGATAATCAACAACTTACAAATTTAATCCATCAAAAATGTATGAAGTCGGGAAAAAACCCAAAGAAACAATATTTACAATGCGAAATGGTGATGTAAAATCATTAACAAAATCAATGAAATGGACAGAACAAGGCGCAGGTGGAGTTGGTGGATTAATTATGACGACTATTTACACAGGCACAAATGCTGGAACATACTTTCCTGCTTATGACGGGAATGGAAACATAGTCGCTTATATTAATGCAGAGAATGGAACAATTGTCGCTGATTATGAATACGGCCCATTTGGAGAGTTAATCCGTGCATCAGGTAAGATGGCAAAAGAATTTAATATCCTATTTTCAACAAAATATTATGATTGGGAAACAGGACTTTATTACTATGGGCATAGATATTATAGTCCGACAATAGGGAGGTGGTTGAGTAGGGATCCGATTGGAGAGAAGGGAGGAAGAAATTTATATGGGTTTGTAGATAATAACCCCTTAAATTTGAATGATTTTCTGGGTTTGTGGAAGATCGAAAGAAAAGGATTAGAAAGAGCACTCGCGAAGTCTGAAACAGGGGACACTGTCTCAGACCTTGCAAGGATTATTGGATTTGATGATAAAGATTATAAGAAATGGCTTAAATCTATAGGAGGAAGTCAAATACTAAGTTCAGTAACAGAGCCTATCGCCGGTTGCACTGTATTCACAATACCGAATACTGTATTTGTAGATGTTGGACTGCGCATTAATAGTCCTTGGTATTTACAATGTTATGATCAAATAAATCTTACATTCATATATTTGAAGCAGTTAGCTCGTAAAACCGGCAATACTTACACACAGAATGGATTTAAAGTGGTTTATACAGAACCAGTAACTGGAGCAAACATTAAAAACCATCTTGAATCTGAAAATATACATGCTTACGTATTCGCAGGTCATGGTTCTAATGGCGGACTCAATACTACTGAAGATGATGCCGTTTTTCCCGGAAGGTATACTCAGTATGGTATCCAATATATGGGCTTATTATCTTGTGGTAGTGCATTAAATCCATCAGGACAAGGTATAAATAATTATCCGTCAAATGTTGCAAGACGAGGAATATTTTTCGGTTCAATTAATAATTATACAGCATTACTTGCAATAATTATAAAAGGCGAAGATTTTCTTTTTATTCAAACTCAAGGCACAAACCCATGAATAAAAATATTAAGACAATCCTTTTGATAATACGTATAATTCTGTTTATTTTGATTGGAATTTTTGCTCTTTTGTTAATACTTGATACAATATTATTACCTCGTTTGAACAGAATCAATCCTGTGGGATTAACGCGCCATATACTTAGAGTTTGTGAAGAATGTGAAAATGAATTATTACTCGGAATAAGTACAAATATTTTTCCCAAAGACTTAAATGAATCTTTCAATATGGTCATAATGAAAACTGAGGCATTTAGGGAAGGTTACATCAAAGTGAATATTGGTGAGCGGACTAATGTTCTTGATGCATGGGGTCAGCCTTTGCAGATAATGATCAAAAGCAATTTACTCACTATTTCAAATGTATCTCCGAAATTATTAGCAAAGACAAATGAGATAATTATTTGGTCAATCGGTCCCAATAAGAGTAACGAGTTCGGGAATGGAGACGATATATTTATTCCATTATCATCAATTAATAAATAGTTTTTTACGATTGGGCGCAATCACTGTTATTATTCTTATTGATTATATATGTATGTAGAAGGGAAAATAGAACAAAAATATTTTTGTTGTGATTTGAAGTTTGTCTATGATGGTTGGCAATGTATTGCAGAAATGAATGCAACAAATAATGCGGTTATACGGTCTTATGTCTGGGGATTGGATTTGAGTGGAACAGAACAGGGCGCGGGTGGCGTTGGGGGATTGTTAATTATGAATGATGTTCAAAATGGGACGCATTTTTATGGGTATGATGGGAATGGAAATGTTGCTGCGCTTGTAAGTGCAAGTAATGGCGAAGTTACCGCAAACTATGAATACGGTCCATTTGGAGAACCAACTCGGGTAAGTGGCGTAATGTCCAGAGAAAATCCATTCCGTTTTTCAACCAAACGCTCAGTTGATTCTATCGATATTATTCTGTATGAATACCGTCCATATTCACCAACAATAGGGAGATGGTTAAGTAGGGATTTGATTGGGGAAAAGGGAGGAGTGAACTATTATCAAGCATTTGAAAATAATCCTTTGAAATTGATAGATATTTTGGGATTATGGTCATCAGATATTCATTATATGGCAACAAGGCGTTGGGCTAAGCAGAATAGTTATCCCGATCAAGCCGCAACTGCCATTGGGGAAGCAGACGAGGCTGTTGATGGAGGTAAGGCGGGCAGTGGAAATGGTTGGGCTCCTTGGGGAGACCAAAGCTACCATTTTGACCGAAACAAAGGCAAAGGAAAAGACTCTCGATTACAACATTACGAGGATCATTTTAAGGCTGCAAAGCTAGTATGCACAAAAGCGATAGACGATCCGGAGAAGGCTGCGAAGGAACTTGGAACGGCCCTTCATCCCTATCAGGACTGGGTTGCCCACGGAGAATACGGCTTCTACGATAGTGGTAACGTTTGGAGCATTCACAA
>JAKPVM010000127.1 GCA_029572555.1 Verrucomicrobiota bacterium
AATAATGGCTCTGTCACCGCTTTGGGCGGTTTATGATGTTTTTGTATTCCGTTTGCTATAATAATGTCACCTCTTACGAGGTTCTTTTGTGATGCCAGCATTCTTGCTGGCATTTTTTAACCATCGATAGATGGTGGCAGGATTATAGCATAGACATTGACACAGGGGAAAACCACGACAGTGGTGACAGAGCGATAATTTAGAATCCCAATAATGGCTCTGTCACCGCTTTGGGCGGTTTATGATGTTTTTGTATTTCGTTTGCTATAATCTACTGCTTTCGCAGGTTGGGTTTGTATTGTTTTGCAACTTCAACAAATGTTCATCCAAAAATATAATTTTTATTGATTTGCTAATGATTGAGATTTAGAAACTTAAATATTTACACCCAAGGTGGTAGTTCCGGCAGACTTGCATCAAACTCGCTAATTAAATTTTGTTCGTAGTTTCCTGCATAAGAGCCTGAGAAAAATTTGTCAATTGCCTCATTGAAAAACCGTTCCCAGGATTGTTCTTCTTTTCCGGGAATTATTGGATAAAATAAGGCATTATTAGACTTTGCTGCCTTAAAGTCGCCCGGCGCATCACCTATCATAAGGATTTTGTTGTTCTCATATTTGCCGCTGGCGGCAAGGCGGATATGGTCGCTTTTAGTGCCTAATTCCTGGCCTGCAATTACGCGGACATATTTTGCAATGTCGTGTTCTTTCCATTCTCGCATTAAAGCGTCTGTTGGAGTCTGGGAAACGACCATAACATCAGCCTGTTCAATTATTCTGAGGAGGCTCTGTTTAAAATATGGAAAAGGCGGAACGCCAAAGACGAGTTCCTCAATGAATTTGTTCACTTCAATAGACCAATCAAGGACGGGTTTAAGTCTATTATTACCGCTTTCAACCTCTTTTTTTAAGGATGGATTGCCGAGTTTTGTTTCTCTTTTAATCCAATCTTCAAGTAGGGATGTATCCATTACTTTTACACCACGAGCTATTATTTCTTTCCGTTGTTTACAGAGGTTTAAGGCGCGGACTAATGCGGGAAAGCGGTTTATACCGCGTGTTTTTGAATAAAGATTGACGAATTCCCAGATTTGTCGGGCGTATTTGCTTGCGGCTTGCAAACGAAAATGTTTGATAAACATCGGCGTAAAACACTCTTTATGTTTTACCTCCATAGTATCGAACACGCAGCCGTCGGAATCTATGCCGATAAAGAAGTTCTTTTGTGGCTTAAGTTCAATCAATGTATTGATATTATCGCTCATAATTCAAAGCCACTTATTACAAAATTATTTTTTTATCGGATTACCATCGGCATCAATGAATTTTATTTCGCCAAAGTTTAATTCTTTTATGGCTGATTCAATTTTGCTTTTATCGCCGACAATGACCCAGACGGTGTTTTCTGGGCGGACAACTTTTTTAGCTGCTGCATTTACATTCTCAGGTTTTAAAGAACGAACCTTATCTGAATAAGTTTGATAATAGTCATCAGGCAAACCAAATCGCACAATTTCGGCAATACCACTGCCAACCCGTCCCATAGTTTCCCAGACGCCTGGCAATTTAAGGATTTGGTTTTTAACAGCCTTTTCAAACTCTTCAGGGGTTATTGGTTTATCAGAGATAACACCCTCCAACTCCTTTGCTAATTCAAGCATTGCATCTTTTGTTTTATCTGATTGAACCGGCGCGAACACAATAAACGGTCTCTGTCCTTTTGCGTCTGGCAAGGTGCTGTGTGCGCCATAAGTCCAGTGTTTATCTTCGCGCAAGTTCATATTTATCCTTGATGTGAAATCTCCGCCTAAAATTTTGTTCATTATACCGATTGCAATGTTGTCTGGATCAGATTTTGGGGTAGCAATGTTACCGACAAAAATGATTGATTGAATTGAGCCCGGTCTGTCAATTATATAAACCGTTCGTTTTAGCGATTTCTGGTCTAACATTGATATGTTTTTTTGTGGAACATTACCGCGCTTCCAGTTTTTAAAGAGCCTCTCAATCTTTGGTTTTATTTCTTCCATAGTGGTGTCGCCGACAATGACCAGAGTTGCGTTGTTTGGCTTAAACCAAGTAGAATGAAATTTCTTCATGTCAGCGGTTGTCATCTTTGAAACGGTTTCTTCCGTGCCAGAACCGGTAAATGGGATTGAATAAGCATGGTTTTCGCCATAAAGAAGTTTAGGCAAAACCCGAAAACCAACAGCAGACGGTTCTGCTTTTTCCCTCTTTATCGAGGCAAGTCGCTGTTGTTTTAAACGGTTGAAGTCTTTTTCTGGAAAGATTGGATTCAATATGACATCAGAATAAATATCAAGGGCTTTATCCATTTTTTCCTTTAATGTGTTAAGGTAGACAAACGACGAATCAAGGTCTGAGCCGCAGTCAATCATTGCGCCGATGAGTGCAAGTTCCTCGCTAATCTGAAGAGATGTCCTCTTTTTTGTCCCTTCAAGCAACATATCCATAGCAAGGCGAGCCGTACCCGGAGCAGAAAGGCTATCGGCGGCATAACCGGCATCTACAATAAGATTAAACTGAATGACAGGCACAGTGTGACGTTGAGCAAGAATAATTTTTAATCCGTTTGAAAGTTCAGCCCGTTCAATCTGCGGGAATTTAGCCTCAGGTTTCAATTCTGGTACAGGCAACGAACTTCTATCAACTTGAGAGGCATTGGTTGAATATTCAGGGAATGGGTGGATTTCCAGTATATACTGCCCATTAGTCAACCATTTGTTCGCGGCATCTTTAACCTGTTTTGCGGTGGCTTCTTTAACCTCTTGAAGTTGGATTTTGTAATAATCAGGGTTGCCAGTGAACACATAGTTATGCGCAAGAACATCTGATTTTCCGCCAAATCCTCCTATTCGCTCAACGCCTCTTACAAAGCCGGCTTCATACTGCATTTTCACCCTTTGCAATTCTTTTTCAGCAGGACCTGTTTTTAAAAAATTTTGCACTTCTTCATCAATTGCCTTTTCAACTTTTGAAAGGTCGCCACCCGGTTTTGCAGTGGCAATAATTAAGAGCTGACTTGCAATTTCGCGGGCGTCAACATAAACCGCGACATCGGTTGCAATCTGATCTTTATAGACAAGCCGTTTATAAAGTCGCGAGGTTTTTCCTGAACCAAGCACGTCGCTTGTAAGGTCAAGAAGATTTAGGTCTGTAGTCCCATATTGAGGAACATTCCATACTTTGTAAATTCTTGCTTGTGGAACGCGGTCAGTGGCTTTTTGCCTTATAACAGTGTTCATTGGTGGCACCCAGGCGTCAAACCGCGCCAATGTTGGACCTGAGTCAATATCCCCAAAATATTTCTTTGCCTTCTCAATTGCCTCGTTTGTGTCAACATCGCCAGCAATAACAAGCGTTGCGTTTGCTGCGCCGTAATATTTTTTAAACCAATCTTTTACATCATCAACCGTTGCGGCATTAAGGTCTTCCATTGAACCGATAACAGTCCAGGAATAGGGATGTCCAGAAGGCCAGGTCGCTTTTGTAATTAATTCCTCGCTGATTGCATAAGGCTGGTTTTCGTATTGTCGTTTTTCATTTTGAACAACCCCGCGCTGTTCATCAAGTTTTGCTTTATCAATCGCTCCAATCAAATGTCCCATCCTGTCTGATTCCAACCATAACAGATAATCCAGGGCGTCCTTTGGGGCGTTTTGAAAATAATTTGTTCTGTCCTCGCTTGTCGTCCCGTTAAGGTCTGTTGCCCCAACTTTTTCCATAGCCTTGAAATAGTCATCATTATAATGTTCGCTGCCGTTAAACATTAAATGTTCAAAAAGATGAGCAAAGCCGGTTTTGCCGGGCTTCTCATTTTTAGAGCCGACGTGATACCAGACATTGACCGAGACAATCGGCGCTTTGTGGTCTTCATGGACAATTACAGTCAGTCCATTTTGTAAAACGACTTTTGTGTAAGGAATTTCAATTGCGTTAGTAGGACGCATTTTTGCCTTTGCCGTACTTACGGCAGCCAGTGTTAAAGCACAAGTCAACATAGTTACAAACTTCATATCTCAATTAACTAAAAAGAATGCACTATTATTTGCAAAAATAAAGAAGTTTTATCTCGCAATAAAATTTAGTTCAGGGTGATTGTTATTGTGGCAGGCGAACGTTGACTGTGAATTGTTTTAACTTCTTTTGTTCCTGACTTAATCAAATACTCTCCTTCAAAGCCGTTTGATAAGGCGATTTTTCCATTGTCATCGGTTGTGAAACTGCCTTTAGTCCGCCATTTTTTATTAATTAAACTATCAAGTATTTCAAACGATGGTTTTTTGGAGCCATCTCTTCTTAAAACGCCAACCGGCGCTCCAAGCCAGGAACGTCTATCGGTGTAATCCCACATAACTACGCCGATGCAATTTGAATGGCTATATGCAATGCTGTAAAATTTTTCGAGGTATTCGGCTTGGTTTTTTTCAAATTCGGGTTCTGAGTTCCAACCTTGTAGTGGGCGTTCGGTTGACCAATCTATCTGTCGTTTCGGCCCTGAAAGAACGCTTAACTCGGTAAATAAAATCGGCTTATTTAATTTGCTTAATCTTTCCAAAATGCTCCACATCTGTTGAAACGACCAGTTTCCACTGTGCATATGGGATTGTTGGCCTATGTAATCAAACGGCGCGCCGCCGTCAATCAGATCTTTTAACAAATTATAATATTTAGGAGAAGTTTCATAATCGTTAATGGCAAGTAACAAATTGGGATTTAATTTTTTAACTTCTTTTGTGCAATCCACTACGGTAGAAATTTTCCCGCGTTCTTTAAAAAGGCTTGTGAATGGATTATTAAACCTCTCCCAGTTAACAAGTTCGTTAAACACATCGGCGTCGTGGAGCCCGGGTAATACAGTGTCTGAAAGTTGTTTGACTCGTTCAGTCAAAAGAGAACGCATTTTATCTGCATCCGGTTTCATTTCATTAACCCAGCGCGGAACACTTGCCGAGTGATTCCAGTGAATTGGATGTCCGCGCGCCGTTAAGCCATGTTCTTTTAGCCACTGTATTGAATCAAGCGCAACCTTATGATTGTATTTACCTTGTTGAAATTCATATCTCCCCCAATAAAGATGAACAGTGGAGTAGTTGAATAATGTTAAAAATCCGTCGCGGTGATTTTGTTCAACCTCATTCATATTCGTCTTTAGTAACGTCCTATCAAAACCCGCGCCGAAATAAAAAAGATGTTTTAGATGTTGAACATCAACCTTTGTGTTTTTCACGGGCTTTCCATTTTTATCTACTACTTGAATCACCATCGGCGCTGTTCGGTTCTTTAAAATTCTCTCGTCAGTTTGAGAGAGAATAGTATTGATGTCCACAGGATCGGTTGTTTGACCGACTTTGTTTCCATCTCTCTTTGTATCGGATAATTGCGCAATGGTTTTAATTTCATTATCATTTGCAAAAGTCAAACAGGTAAGACTGGCAAAAATTAAAACACAAGCCAGCGATATTTTATATGTCGTTTTCATTTTTGTTTTGACGATTTTATCTTACTAATTCTTGATTTTGCGAGAGAAAAAATTTCATTCACAGCAGGCACTTTCAGACAATAGGCTATAATGTAATACAATACTGTTGCTATTGTGATAGGGACAAAGACCTCGCCGAGCCTCTGATATAAGTTTTTGTTTCCTATATGGCTTGCCCAGAGACGCGCAGATAACAACGCAATTCCACCGCATATCAAACCGATAATAAGAATCAAGATAGTGTTTTTCATCATACCTTCTAACCCGCTTAATTTAAGTTTTTTCTTAAGAGAGAAATAAAGCAGATAGACATTAATAAACGCCGTTGCCGTGTTTGCCAGCGCCATACCGCCTTGTTGCAACGGTTTAACCAGAAGTATAGTGAACACAATATTAACGGCAAAACAAAATACGCTTATTTTCATCGGCGTTTTTGTATCGCCAGTTGCGAAAAATGCGCGGGCTAAAATATTTATTGCTGAAAATGCGATTAGTCCGGGGGCTAAAAACATTAAGGCAAAGGCAACCCTTTGAGTTGATAACTGGCTAAATTGACCTCTCTCAAACAATAGTCTTACAATCGGTTCGGCAAGAAATGTTAGAAGTGCCGATGCTAACATATTGATTAAGATTAAATGTTCCATTCCATTTTTTAATGCAGAACGAAAGTCATCATATTTTTTTTCCGAAAAATAACCAGAGAGAGTCGGTAATAAATAGGTGGCAATGGAAATGCCGAAAACCCCTTGCGGTAGTTCCATTAAACGAACTGAATAATTAAACGATGCAATAATTGTGGGGCTAACACCAAAGGCAATACTTTGAGTAACAAGCATATTAATTTGATATGCCGCAACGCCAAGTGTGCCGGGAATCATTCTTTGCAAGACCAAACGTACAGTCGGATTATTAAACGGCGACACATACTGTATCCTGTACCCCTCCTTATACAAAGTCGGTAATTGAAAAGTTGACTGAACAAGACCTGCAACCAGAACACCAATGGCGAGTCCGTAAATTTGGGTTTCTAATTTATCTCCCATTCTTGGAGCAAGCAAAAGAACGGACAAAATCATTACAATATTCAGCATCGCGGCGCCGGTTGCCGGTATAAAAAAATGTCCGCGGGCATTTGCCATACCGATAAATATTGCAGCTAAACATACAAGCAGCATATACGGGAACATCAGTCTGAGTAGCCGTAGCATAAGCGCTGTTTCTTGCTGATATTCACCGATGGAAATCGCAACAGAAACACCCAATACTACGAGAACCACAACAACAATACCCGCTATTAAGAAGCCCGAAACCACAGCGTTAGCCGCGCGCCACATCTCGGATTCGCCCTCCCGTTTTTCTTTTTCTTTGAATATTGGGATAAACGCCGCAGTTAATGCGCCTTCGCCGAGCAATCGTCGGAAAAGGTTTGGGATTGTAAAGGCAAGCATAAATGCCCCAGCCACCCAGCTATCGCCCATAAATCGCGCATAGATAATCTCCCGCACCATTCCAAGAATGCGGCTTGTCAACGTGGCAAATGCCATTGCCCCAGATGATTTCAGTAATTGCGACACAACAAAATGCAGGATTATACCGATTGAAAAAAATCTCAATCAAAAACCTCTTCTACGTACAGAAAATACCCTAAATTCCTCCCTCTTAATTTGGCGGCAATTATTCTTTGATTTTAGAATCGATGATAATTGTAACTGGACCGTCGTTTATTAACCGGACTTTCATATCGGCGCCAAACTCGCCGGAGTGAACAGGCTTCCCAAGTTCGCTTTCGAGTTTTTTTAAAAATTTTTCATACATCGGTATAGAAAAATCTGGTTTTGAAGCCCTGATAAAAGATGGGCGATTTCCTTTCTTTGTGCTGGCAAACAGTGTAAATTGGCTAACTACGAGAATATCGCCACCAATATCTTGAACCGATAGGTTCATCAATCCTTGCTCATCGCTAAAGATTCTTAAACGGGCGATTTTGCCAGCAAGCCATTCAATATCATCATCGGTATCGGCATCTTCAACCGCAAGCAAAACAAGCAGACCTTTTCCGATTGACGCCTTAGGCTTTCCGTCAATCACAACGGATGATTCAGATACTCTTTGAACAACAGCGCGCATATCCGCAAACTCTAACCCAATTTAGACCGAGTATTCAAGTTCGGTGATAATGTGGTGGGAGCATCCTTGCTCACAATGAAATTAGAATTTCGGCAAGGACACAAATATTACATTTAAAAACAAAAACGGCAACATCGCCGATACATTTAAAATTCATCAAAGTTGTTATCTCCATCAACATTTTTTGCCATTCTCCTTTGAGACAAATTTATAAACCAGGACGCCATCGCGTCCTGAGTTAGCGGGAATGGCAAACGATGAATCATAGATTTAAAACTATAAAATTTTTTATACATCTCTCTGATGCCCTCTTCTAACTCCTTTGGTTCACACCAGAGCGGTTTGAAATAACAGATTTGTCCCGGATACCTATCAATTTCATCAATGTTAAAAACCCGCCCGCTACTTACCATCTTGTCATAAAAAGGCGTCCCTTTTTCTGGCGTCAAAATGTTGAAGTAAGCGACTGGCACTTTATGTTCTTCGAGAAATTTTAAAGTATATTCAAAGACTTCTGGCGTCTCGCTATCCCATCCTAAAATAAAATTCAAAGAATAACTTATGCCGCGTTTATTTAAATCTTTTAAGATTTCGCCGTATCTTGTTGTTTTATTCTGGGATTTTTTCATCTCCTTAATCGTATCGGACAGGATGCTTTCCATTCCGATATTGACATGCAACAAACCGCTCCGTTGCGCAATGTCCATAAATTCTTTATCTTCGCAAAGATAAAGCGACCAGAGCGTGGACCATCTAACCTTTAAAGGAATAATGGCTTCCATCAATTGCATCGCCCGTTGTTTGTTGCCGCCAAAATTGCTATCGGCAAAAAATATCCGCCGCGAGCCGGTATGTTTTATCTCTTCAACTACATCTTCCACAGGTCTGCAACGAAATTTTTCGCCTAAATAAAATCGTTCGCTGCAAAAATCGCATTTAAACGGGCAACCCCGTGATGTCTGAACTGAAAAAGTCCTGAACGGTCCGTAGTATTTTAGGTTCAATTTATCATAACGGGGAAAAGGAAGTTTGCTTAAATCTTGCAGCATCTCGCTGCGGTAAATTTTTTCCAGTTTGCCATTTGCGGCGTCATTGAGAATTCTTGGCAACAATTTTTCACCTTCGCCAATAGCCACTGCATCGCAATATTCAACTGCCTCGTCAGGATAAAAAAAGGTATGCGGACCGCCAATAACAACTTTTATCCCGCGCTTCCTGAATTCGCGCACAACATCATAAGCCCGCAACGAATTTATAGTCCAGGAACTTATTACGATAATATCGAACTTTTTATCAAAATCAATATCTTGAATCTGTTCGTCAAGCAGTTCAACATCCCATCCATCTGGAACAAGCGCCGCTAAATAAGGAAGTGTTAAAGAGACTACACTGCGTCTTTTTGTCTTATAAATTCGCCTATCATTTTTTGATAAATAATGCGATGGTTGTAATATTAAAACACGATTAGACATATTTTACTGAAAAACTAATATACAATATCTTCAGATTTTTCTATTACCATCGTTCATAATGAACTTTTTCTGCTTTGTATCTTGTTTGTGGTTCTTTAACTTCGCCCGGTTTTCCAACTGCAACCACAGAAACCGGGATAATGTTTTCCGGAAGCCCAAGAATTTCCTTAATCGCCTTAACCCTATTTTCTCGGGGATGAACCCCAAGCCAACAAGTTCCCAGTCCGAGAGTATGCGCTGCAAGAAGCAGATTTTCAATCGCCGCAGCGCAATCCTGAAGAAGATAACTTAATTGCTTATCATGCGCGGCTTCGATATCCCCGCACACAACTATACCAACCGCTGCATTCGGCAACATTTTCCCGTTTGGCAAGGCATCAGCAATCTTTTTGAGTGTTTCTTTTTCCCGAACCACCACAAACCGCCAGGGATCTTTTGCCACAGCAGAAGGGGCTGACATCGCCGCTTCCAGCAAGGTCTTGACCTGTTCATCTGAGACCTCGCCGGGCAAAAATACCCGTATGCTTCTTCGTCCAAAAATAAACCCCAGATTTTTCTTTATTTCAGAGTTCATCATATTAAACTGTCTTTCTTACTTAATATAAAATATAACTCAACTTAAAATTCTCAATAGAAATTAGAACAGAGTCATTAGCATAGATTACCGCTAAAAACTTTTCTTTTCTCAACACGTGCTAACTTCTATATCTTGCATAATGCTATTATTGTTCAAGTAATAATCCAGAAGATGTTGAAATACTATTTTCCCATTTTCATTTAAATCACCCATAATGAAGTTTCTATTAAGCATATAAGAAACTACACCAACCATTCCGCTGCCGCATAAAGGATCAAAAATTAAATCTCCTTCATTAGAAAAATGTTCTAATATACATTGAAGAAGTTTAAAAGGAAGCCTTGTAGGGTATTTGGGCATATTGACTTTATAATCTCGTTTAAAATTCAATGTAGATAAATTCGGTTCACCTTGCTGGCAATGATGTGTGGTGCATCTATTATTGAAAATCCAATTTTCGCCTTTTGTTATCCAATAGATTTCATAAACATTATGAGAAGTTTTTTTGCGACAGACAGGGGCAAAATTATAAATCCAATACATTTTACCTCGCAGAGTTAGACCATCAAATTTTAGGATTTCATTATGAATCACATTGCTATTGTTCCAGCCCGAGAAAATCAGAGCCTGTCCATTTTTTTTCAAATTGTCTCTTATGCATCCTAATAATTGTTCTATTTTTTCTCCGTACTCCAGAACAGGCCATTCTACATAACCGTCAACAACATTATCTACGTTTCTATTATAATTTCCGTTTTTTCCGCTAAACTCAATTCCAAACGGCGGATCTGTGATAATCAAATCCGCATTTGCACCTTTCCAATCAGCCATTTCTTTGATGAAATATTTATCCAATAGATTTTTGATTAAACCCGTTTTTTCTTCATTAATTCTCTTATTTTGCTCTGAATTTAAACGACTACTATATCTAAACAAATCTCCATAATCTTGAATATTGTTCATAATATTTTTAAATTAAGGCTTTAATATACTATACTAATACTTTGGTGATTTTTGACAATGTTTCAATAATTGTGCTCAAACACTCAGAGATTGAACTCAGGTCAGGTATCATCTTAACCCCTATTAACTCTATACCATAGATTGCCAATTATAATTTCGATTTTTCAGGCTTCAAAATAGTCCGCGCCAGACAAACTTATTTTTTTGCAGCAAGTGAACCGTTTTTGACGAACAAAATTAAATCAAGCAAAATTCGTCTTGTTTCATCAAGCGTGGGGTCAACCTTTGAAAGAATCGCATCGTCAGCGTCGGTTTTTTCTTCATCCGGGTCGTCTAACTTTGTCGGCTTCTCTTTTGAAGTATCTATCAGTTTATCCGGAGAAAGGGGCGATGGCAGCCCGGGCTTATCCACATTTTTCAATGTAATTTCATAAGTTAAATAATCAGCAAGAGGACGCTTTTTTAACTCCTCCTTTCTTGCTTCGGTTCTTTTCTTTGCATCTTCTTTTTCTTTTATCCGTTGTTTCTCGTTAAGAGAAATTGTCTTTTCTGCCTGAGCCTTTTTAAAGCGCTCAATTTCTTCGAGTATATATGCAAAATCTTTATCTACTGCAATTCTTGTAGTTGAATGATTTTTTAAATCATCAACCATCGGTTTTGTGATTTGATTAACTGGCTCGTATTTTGTGCTTGGGATTGTATCCCATTGCATAGCATTGGGGATTGATGACTCACCTATCTCGGCATAATTGTTTACGCTTGGTAAAACAATATCCGGAATAACGCCTTTAAGTTGAGTTGACTCGCCGTTTATTCTATAAAATTTTCTAATCGTTAGTTTTAATGCGCCTAAATTGTTTGTTGTCTTTAAAAAGCGATTCAGTTCAACTAACGACTGCACCGTTCCTTTCCCGTGCGTAGAAGAATCCCCCACAACTAACGCCCGTTTATAATCTTGCAATGCGGCTGCAAGAATCTCAGAAGCCGAAGCGCTAAATCTACTTGTTAAAATTATCAGTGGACCTTCATATAAAACCGATGGGTCTTTATCCCTATCAACCGAAATCGTTCCATCGCTATCTTTGACTTGAACAACAGGACCTTCTTTTATAAAAAGCCCTGTCAGGTTAATCGCTTCTTCAAGAGAACCTCCGCCATTGCGTCTCAAATCAAGAATTATACCATCTACCTTTTCTGCCTTTAACTTTTTGAGAAGTTTTGCGACATCAGTGGTTGTGCTTTTATGGTCTGCGTCGCGACTGCCTAAATCAGCATAAAACGAAGGCAAATCAATAATGCCGACTTTTGATGTTTCACCGGATTTAACAGGTATTTCAAGCAATTTTGCCTTTGCCTCTTGATTCTCAAGCGTAATCTCATCCCGAGTAAGAGTAACCACCCTACGTATAGAAGGGTCTGGCGCATCGGCTGGAATTATCGTCAGACGAACCTCTGTCCCTTTTTGTCCGCGTATTAGTTCGACAACCTTGTTTAACTTCCAGTCTATAACATCAACAAAATCGTTTGTACCCTGTGCGACAGCAACAATTCTATCATTAACCTTAATCTTGCCGCTTCGCATAGCCGGCCCGGGCATAAGTTCGCGCACCTTGCAGTAGCCATCTTCAGAGGTCAACACCGCGCCAATACCACAGAGAGAAAGTTTCATACCTATGTTGAAATTCTCGTAAGCGGATCTGCCCATATATTCAGAATGCGGGTCATACACCCGACTGAGAGAACTTAAGAAGATTTGCAAAACCTCTTCAGAATCCAATTCCCTCAGCATTCGCCATTGCCGATTATATCTGCGAGTGATTATCTTAATGATTTCTTCTGGCTTCTCATTGTTTAACTTTTCCTGCAAATACTCATAACGAACCCTATCTCTCCATAGTTTTCTTGCTTCGTCAAGGTCTGCTGGACGCGGTTTGTCTTTCCTGCTTATAAAGACTTTTTCGTCTGTATCAAATGTAAATTTTTCAGTAGCAACAAGATTGGTAACATATTTTACAAACTGTTCATACCGTTTTAGTAGCCGATTAAAGATAATTTTCCCCGATGAAACATCGCCGTAGCGGATTAACAAATCGTCAAGTTTATTTCGCCAGACATCGAATTCCTCTTCATCGGATTTAAGGAAAATCATTCGCGCAGGGTCAAGAGCGTCAAGGTATCCATCAAGAAATTTAGAAGAAAGCGCATCATTGAAAGGCTGCTGACTATAATGAGACCGTTCAAGCAGGGCAACAACCAGGCGGGCAACACGAGATTCATCGAGCGTCGGTTTAGTATCTAAATAAGTTACAGCTTCCGCGCTATTTGTTGTAGATGCTTGGCCAACTAAATTCAAAAATGCGATTTGAAATGCAACAAATATTAAAATAAAAATTCTCATTTTATCTTTCTATCTTAACCTATTTTACTTAAAAAAGCCAATTTTAAATGCCCCTCTAATTTAGACATCTAACGACCCAAAAAGTTCGTAATTATTGGCTGATACCCTTCTCTGAATGTGGGATATTTAAACTTATATCCAAGTTTTTCTTTCAATTTGGCATTGGAAACCCGTTTATTTGTTATTTGCCGACTGCCTGTTTCCTGGTGTTCAACAACTGGTGGCATCGGTTTTTTCATCTGTTCAGAAAGCCATCTTAAAAAATCAATTTCTCTAACAGGTTCATCATCAACGACATTATAGACATCGCCAACTTCGCCTTTTTCAAGTGCCGATACAATCGCCCCGACAACATCCTCGCTATGAACCATATTTAAAAAACGACTTCCATCGCCGTGCATAACAGATTGTCCATTTACAAATTGTTTAAAATAATAACCGCGTTCTTCATCATAAGTTCCTGCAACCCTCAATATTACAGCGGGTATTGAGTATGCCCTGTGCATCTTCATTATGAACTCTTCTGTGGCAATTAAGACCTTTCCCGTATCGGTGTTAGAAAAAGCCGAGATTTCTTCTGTTACGATTGAGCCATCGTTTTGTCCATAAACAGCTGTGCTACTTGTATAAAGATATTTTTTAACCTTGTGATGTCTTAACCAATTAAGAACATTTGCTGTTCCTTGATAATAAACAGAAGTATAATGCGCTACAGTTGAATGAGGAGCGGCTGCGCAATTTACAACACAGTCAAAATCCTGTTGCAATGAATTCAATTGTTCAGGTTCAGTAATATCAACCTGCAACGCTTTTATTTTATTGGCTTCAAGAACCAGAAGTCCTTCAGCGGAACGACGCGTCCCAACCACGTCATTCCCCTTCTCGATTAATACTTTGGCTAACCTTAAACCGATATAGCCACAACCAATAATCAAAGTCCGCATAATTTATATTTGCGCAAAACACCAAACAACCACTGACATAATACTATTTGACTTATTTTTGCTTATTTTAATCAAAATAAAAACGTATTTAAAGTATTAATGTGGAAAAGTAGGTCAAATAAAATAATAGATTCACAGCCATCCCATAACAAAAATAAAAAGTGCTGGCTTTATTTTTTATTTGAATCATTAGCAAAGATATTGAAATAAAACAGGTGATCCATAACATCAACCAGCCGAAGGCTGGCATTATGAAACTCCATAAGGAGTGGCAGGATTATAGCATTGGAATTAACATAAGGTAAAATCACGACAGTGGTGATACAGCGATAATTTTGAAACCTAATAATGGCTCTGTCACCGCTTTGGGCGGTTTATGATGTTTTTGTATTCCGTTTGCTATCAAAATGTCACCTCTTACGAGGTTCTTTTGTGATGCCAGCATTCTTGCTGGCATTTTTTAACCATCGATAGATGGTGGCAGGATTATAGCATTGAAATTAACATAAGATAAAACCACGCCAGTGGTGACACAGCGATAATTAATCATCAAAATTCAATGGCTCTGACACCTCCAGGTTAGATTCGGTGTCATATCGTTTTTGCTATAATCCTGCCACCTGCTTTCGCAGGTTGGGTTTATACTATTTTGCAACTTCAACAAATATTCACACACAAATCCAATTGTTATTGGTTTGCTAATTGATTGAGGGAAAAAGGGATAAAAATTTCTAAAAGTGATTTTTAAAAATGCGTTAAAAAATCCCTGAAAAATCAGGGGGCTATACTTGATTTTTACCAGTTATGCGATGATAGTGTTCCAGATTCAATAATTACAGAATAAGTCAGGTATCTTGTGGCAGGAGCATCTTTGCTCACATTGGGATTAGAATAGTCGGTAAGGATGCCGCTCTACAAAGAAATGCTACTGCAAATAAAAACCTCCTTGCTCCTCAATAATAGTTTTGCTATCTGTTAATTATGTTAAAACACGGGATTATTGGTTTAGCGGTTGCTGGCGTTTTATTATCACAGGCAGCAGATTATAAACTTCACACTTTTAAAAAAATTCAGATTACAGAATACTTTTGGTGCGAAGGTGCTTATTACGGCGATTTTAATCGCGATGGAAAGATTGATATTTGCGGCGGTCCGTTCTGGTGGGAAGGACCTGATTTTAAAGTTCGCCACGAATTTCGCCCAGCAACTAAAACTTCAAAAATAAAGAAACCAGATGGCACAGAGATTACTATCCCGGGATACAAAGGTGCGTTTGGAAATGAAAATGATTACTCCGATGATTTTTTGACGTTTGTTTATGATTTTAATAGAGACGGCTGGGACGATATAATTATCTACGGTTTGCCGGGAACAGAGGTCTATTGGTATGAAAATCCGAAGGGACAAAAAAATTCTGATGGTTCCGAGAACTGGAAACGGTATCGCGTTTTTGATGTTCTTGATAATGAGTCGCCAAATTTTGTGGATGTTACGGGGGACGGGATACCGGAGATCTTATGTAATTCAAAGGGGTTTATTGGTTATGCGGAGATTAATCGCGCCGAACCGACGCAGGAGTGGAAGTGGCATTCAATTTCACCCAAGGGCAGCTGGCACAAATATTCACACGGGATTGGCTATGGCGATATAAATGGGGATGGACGAACTGATGTACTCGACGCCGATGGATGGTGGGAACAACCAGCCTCTCTTGATGGCGACCCTGTCTGGAAAAGGCATCCTTATCCATTTGCTCCAAATACCGGCGCTGCGCAGATGTTCGGTTATGATTTTAATGGCGATGGTTTAAATGATGTCCTTACCACGCTCGCACCACATAATTTCGGGATTGCCTGGTATGAACAGGTGCGCAAAGACGGTTCAATTGATTTTATAAAACACCTTATCGTGGGTAAAAAACCCGAAGACAGCAAATATGGTGTTAGATTTTCTCAGGCTCACGCCTTTGACCTCGTGGATATGGACGGCGACAGAATAAAAGATTTTGTCACCGGGAAACGATTCTGGGCACATGGTCCGACTGGTGATGATGAACCAAACGCACCAGCGGTGCTTTACTGGTTCAAGACTGTTCGGCAGTCAGATAAATCGGTTGACTTCGTTCCTTACCTTGTCGACAACGATTCAGGCGTCGGGACGCAGGTTGTTGCCGCTGACATCAATGGCGATAAATTGCCGGATATAATTGTGGGAAATAAAAAAGGCGTGTTTGTTTTCATCCATCAAGTAAAAACGGTGGGCAAAGAAGAATGGGAACAGGCACAGCCAAAGCCGATTTCAAAGGCTAATTAGCACACAACAAAACAAGAATAAAACCGCAAAGCAGATTATCTGTTTTGCGGTTATTTTTTTAATTCCGATTATTTCCCCGACTTTCGACGCGCCTCATAAATTCAGAAATGCAAATTTATAACACATTAAAAAATGGAGGTTTATTTTTAACACGGATAGATAGGATGGATAGAATATTTTATAGGATACCTGAATCATTAGCATAGATAGTGGAATAAAATAGGTTATCCATAACATCAACAAGCTGGCATTGTGAAACTCCGAAGGAGTGGCAGGATTATAGCAAAGAAATTAATGTATGGAGAAAACCACGTAAGTGGTGACAGAGCGATGATTGAGAGAACCTGATCATCAAAATTCAATGGCTCTGTCACCTCCTGTCGGAGGTTTTTCTGGTGTTGTATCGTTTTTGCTACAATAATGCCACCCGCTTTTGCGGGTTTTGAAATGTGTTTATCCTTGCCTGTGGAGGGAAAGGGAAGAACGCTGATGACGCAGATTAAACGGATTTACGCAGATTTTTATTCAAAATAGATAGAGAGGATATTTTATAAGAATAAACAAGAGACAATTTTTTATACTGTAAATGCAGGTTAATTTCTTTATCATCTGTGTAAATCTGTTTAATCTGCGTCATCTGTGTTCCATTCCGTTCAACTGATAACAATAAACTTATGTATGTTCTATGAACTTCTACTAATTGTCAAAAATCAGAAAGCAGATTATCTGTTTTGCGGTTATTTTTTTAAACAATGGATTATTTTATCACCTCAAAGGCGAATCCTTTTAAATATTCGGTTTCCGGTATTGAAGCAATGACAGGATGGTCGGGAGATTGAGTATAGATTGCCACTCTTCGCAGTAAGACGTGCGCATCTAAGGCAGCGTCGATTATGATGTTGTAAAACAAACTTTGAGTAACGTGGTGCGAACAACAGAACGTTGCCAGAATACCACCGGGTTTTATTAACTTAAAGGCGCGCAGGTGAATCTCTTTGTAGCCACGCAATGCATCCTGGACTGCTGATCGGTTTCTTGTAAATGAAGGCGGATCAAGGATTATTAAATCATATTCTGGCGCTATTTTTTCTTGAACCATTTTTTGCGCATTTGCCTTAAGCCAGTCAAACGCATTAACCACTTCCCACGAAATCTTGTCAGAAAATCCATTAGCCGCTGCAATCTTTTTGCCAAGTTCAACTGCATCGGGACTTTGTTCAAGGGAAAGAATTTGTTTTGCGCCAGCCTTTGCGGCATTAAGAGAAAATCCGCCAAAGAAACTGAAACAGTCAAGAACCTTTGCGTCTTTTGCAAATTCAGAGACTTTTAAATAATTAAGTTGTTGGTCGAGATAAAGTCCAGTTTTATGTCCTCCCGGTAAGGTAATGGGCAGGGTTAGCCCGTTCATTTTTACATTAACTTCTCCGTTAACTGAACCATATAGGACTCCGCTTGAATCATCCAATCCCTCGAATTTTCTTGCCGCAATATCATTTCGTTCAAGTATGGTGCGAGGTGAAAATATTTTCACAAGGGCGCTGGCGATGATATTTTTTCGTTTATCCATTCCTAACGAAGATGTTTGTAGAACAAGCACGTCTTCATATTTGTCAATGATTAAGCCGCTTAGGAAATCGCCTTCGGCATTTACGACTCGAAACGATGTAGCGCTATTCATATATCGTTTTCTAACATCAAGAGCCTGCGATATTCGTTTGACGAAAAATTCCTCGTCTACGGTCACCTGTTCATACGAAATTACGCGGACATTTATTTTGGATTTTGAATTGTAAAATCCAATCCCGATAAGCCGTTCCTTTGAATCCTTTATGTTTACGACTTCGCCGTCAACAGGTTCTCCAATGACTTTGTAGATAGCGCCCGCGTAAATCCATGGATGTCCACCAATTATTCTTCTGGCATCCTGATTCTTTAAAACTACTGTTGCTGTCTTTTCCATTTGTACAAACAAAATATACCTATATGCGGGTTATAGATTGCAGACTTTTTGAAAGGTTTCAAAGAAAATATTTAATATTTTTAAAATTGTTAGATTGACAATAATAATCGAGACTTCCCGCGTGAAAGCGTGAAACACGCAATAATCCCATCTCCCTGCCGTGTAAATGTGTCAGAAGAGAGGAGTTTTTCAGAACCCACCTCGCGCAATTTTTTGTTTTCACCATTGACTGAAAGCACGGGAGATTTATTTTTTTCTACTTTCACTTTGACAGTAAAATCAGGGCAACTAAACGGGGCTTTAAATTGTAGGCTGTCGTTTGTTTTTTCTATCCCTGTCAATTCCTTTGCAGCCCAATAACGGGCAATCTCTGAAAGTTTCATCCCGATAAGATTATCAAAACGCGTTTTTAGCCGACGGACAACTTCCTGAAAAATCTTGAATCCGCGTTCTTCGCCATTCCAAAAAATACCTGTCCAATGGCAAACCATTATAGCCGGTTCGCCCCGTTGAATGACATCAACCATTCTGCCGGAACTAAGGTCAGGTGTGATAAATTTATCTGCGCCTTCGGGTGTTGAACAATCCCAGCTGCCAGTCCAATCTCCCGTGCAGCCAAAAATGCTAACCACGCACCGCGGGTCGTTGCTATCAATGCCCGACACCAGTTGGACTTTTGGAGCAACGGTCGTAGAACCGCTTTCATAAACGTCTCTGAAATAATGGGGTATTTCTGCCTTGAACACCGAACGAACAGATTCAAGTGTTGCCTTTGCAAGTTGTGGTCTGGCACGACTCCCAAATCCACCCGGCGTGGTAATTCCTTCACAATTCAATCCGATATTTTTCAAGATATTCAATGCATAAGCCATATAATCGGTGATTTCTTCTGCACTGCGGTTCGTTGTCCAATCCCAGTTCTCCATATATTTTAAAGAAATTTCTGGATACGGATGACCTGTCTTTAAATCAATCACTCTTGTATGGGTTACCATTTCCGGATGAATATCCCAATTGGGCATCATAATGGTTCGGACAAGTTCAATGCTGCGTTCCAGTTCGGCTTGAGTCCAACCGGGTAACATCCTGTCGAGCCTGCCGACACAAGCCGGATATGGTACAACGCTGTATTTGCCTTTGACTCCATTTTCCGCACACCATTCTCCAAACTTTCGCACAAATGAATCCGGAATTTCAACAGGCCAATCGCGCCAATTTTTTTTATAAGCCTTATTATTTCCGCCAAAAGCGGCATCAAATTGTGGCATTGCAAAGCGGTTCAAATTTACAAGGCAGGTAGAATCATCAATTATAAGCCCGATAGGAACTCGCATTTT
>JAKPVM010000352.1 GCA_029572555.1 Verrucomicrobiota bacterium
AATTGTGTTTTTGGGTGCATATTTGTTGGGGTTGCAAAATGGTATAAACAAATTCCATAACCTGCGAAAGCAGTAGATTATAGCAAACGGAATACAAAAGCATCATAAACCGCCCACAGCGGTGACAGAGCCATTATTCTAAATCATCGCTCTGACACCCCTAACGGGGTTTTCCTCTGTGTTAATTTCAATGCTATAATCCTGCCACCATCTATTGATGGTTAAAAAATGCCAGCCTACGGCTGGTTGATATTTATTTGTTTTGCTAATGATTGAGGATGATCATCATTTATTTACCTTTTGCTTGACAACAATGTGTTGTTTGCTGAAATCATTTGAAATTTAGAAGAGATATAAAAGTAAATGTTCAGCTATTAGATAAAAGGGACACGGATGAAGCCCGATACGAAAATAGATCGCATACTCAAAGACGCTGCCTCTGGGCGGCCAATAACAAAGTCGGAGGCTACGCTACTGCTCGGCATTTCGGAAAATTCGCTGGAATCTTCTCTGCTACGTGCGACGGCTACCGCTGTGAACCGCCAACGATTTTCAAATAGCGGTTTGTTGCTTGGCCAAATCGGCGTGGATATGGCTCCATGCGACGGCGATTGTGCTTTTTGTTTTTTTGCCAGGTCTCATACATCCATCCAAGCCAACATTCTTTCAAGCGACGAGATTGTTGTCCGTTGTGAACGATTCGCACGCGGAGGGGCGCAGGGCGTCTTCCTGATGACAATGCACCGGTTTGGGTTCGAGTGGTTTCGTGATTTGTGTGCTGAGTTACGCCGTCGGGTACCGCCGCAACTCGAGATTTTGTCGAACGTTGGAGATATAAGTTCGGCACAATTAAGGGAACTCCGTGATGCTGGCGTTACCGGAGCGTACCATGTCTGCCGCATTCGCGAGGGTATTGACTCTCGAATGACCCCTGCTGAACGACGAGCGACGATTGAGAGAATTCTCGAATCCGGATTGTCATGGTATAATATGTGTGAACCACTCGGTCCGGAGCATACACACGAAGAATTGGCAGATCAGATTTGGCTTGGCGTGGATTTGCAATGTACTCAGCATGGGGTTATGCAACGTTTCCCAGTCCCCGGCTCGCCTCTGTACCACTACGGGCAGGTCAGCTTGTCCCGATTGGGGCAAGTTGTTGCCGTTGTAACATTGGCGACGATAGGAAAGGAGAATGTCAAGAGCATTGCCGTCAACGTCTCCAATCTGGTAGGTCTGTTCAGTGGAGCAAATGCCTTCTTCCCCGAAGCCGGGGAACCAGATGATCAAGCCACACAGACAGAAACTGTAAAGAGTAATGAAGGATTCACAACCGCGCTGTGGCGACAAGGTAACGAAATTACCACGGCGGATTGCCGTGCTATGATGATGGCAGCCGGTTTTTCGAATCTAATGGACACCGACGGAGTACCAAACAAACCATTGCAGGCGAAGGCTTACAGACATAACTGAACGGCGACATTATTCTACATTGCACCCTCCAACTATTCCAGACAATCCACAAATATAAAATGACGAGTAGCAGAAAATTTGGGATGCCCCGGATCTTCTACCAATCTTGTAAAATGCGGCTGTAAAATTAACTGCTGTATAATTCTGCAGTCTATCATACTTGCATTATTGTCATAATGAATTCACATTTATAACGATGGATCTATTGACTGAAAAAATTCGTGAAAATGCAAATCGGCGATTAAATCTAATCCCGGGACGAGATATTTCACGAGACCTTTCGCGGTTCAGGAACTACTTAAAGGTTGAAACACATAGGTTAAAAATTCTTCACAGGGCTGGCGGGGGCGGATTAGAAATTTGCAAGGCTCGTTCCGTTGTCGTAGATGAAATGTTACGACGGCTTATTCTTGCTGTTGCGCAGAATATTTATGGGCAAAATGCTAATGAAAATAATATTCCTTTTGCATTGGTTGCTCTTGGCGGTTATGGAAGGGCTGAACTAAATCCACACAGCGATGTTGATATTATGTTTCTGCATCCATTCGCAACGGTAACAAACGCACAACTTATACCATGGATAGAACTTGTTTCACAAGGCGTCCTTTTTGACCTCGGCTTAAAAGTAATGCATACGGTTAGAAACATTGAGGATTGCATCCAGATTGCAAATTCTGATATCAGGTCAAAAACTTCTCTTATGGAAGCCCGTTTGATAATTGGAAGTAAAGATTTGTTTAATCATTTTCAACAAGAACTCCTTAACAAATGCATAATAGGAAAAGAAGACGAATATATAGAAGCGCGAGTCGCAGACCAGACCTTGAGACGTCAAAAGTATGGCAATTCAGCAACAATGCAAGAACCAAATATTAAAAATGGTTGCGGCGGCTTGCGGGATTACCAAAATCTATACTGGATGGTTTATGCAAAATATCGGGTCAAGACAATGGATGAGATGGTAAATCAAGGATTAATAAGTTCGGCAGAAAAACGGTCATTGAACTCGGCATACGATTTTCTTTTACGGACCCGAACCGAACTTCACTACCAGGTCCAAAGACAAACAGACTTGTTATCTAAACGGTTGCAGCCATCCGTTGCTTTTCGACTTGGATATAAAGACCCTTCACCGAGCAAAAGAATTGAAAAGTTTATGAGCGAATATTATAAGCATTCGCGTAATATCTACTTAATTACCAAAACCATTGAAGAACGGCTTGCCTTACTGCCAAATAAGAACAGGCTTTTAAAATCATTTTCGGTACTTGACAATAAACCACAAATAATAGACGGCTTTAAAATTGAGAATGACATAATCCATTATAATTCACAAAAGGTGTTCGATGAACAGCCAGCCCGACTTATGAGGGTCTTCCTGTATGCCCAGCAACGAAGATTGCAACTGCATCCTGAATTAGTTCAATTAATCAGGCGAAAAATTCGACTCGTTAATAGGCAATTCCAAAAAGACAAAAATATCGGTGAAACATTTTTACAGATATTAAATGAGCGAGGCAATGTGTCCGCTTATATACGGCAGATGCACGAAGTCGGGTTGCTCGGTAAATATATCTCTGAATTTGGAAAACTTACAAACCTTGTTCAACACGAATTTTACCATCAATACTCGCTTGATGAACATACGATTGTCTGTCTTGAAAAGATTGACCAAACATGGTCGGGAAGAAATGGTATTGACGCATTTTATTCAGAATTATTGAAGAAAATAGAGAAGCCGTATTTGCTTTATCTTGCAATGCTACTGCACGATATTGGTAAAGGCGCAGGAGCACCACGCGGTAAACACGCCTCAAAAAGCGCAGAAATGGCTTATAAAATTGGCAAAAGATTATCTATTGAAGATAAAGATGCGCAAACCTTGCGTCTGCTTGTGGAAAACCACTTGTTATTGGCTGAATATTCTCAAAAAAGGAATATTGATGATGTTAATGAAATTCTTATCTGCGCAAAAAAAATCCAGACCGAGGAAAACCTTAAAATACTCACGATTTTAACCCTTGCCGACACGGTCGGCACAAGCGAAACTCTGTGGAATGGATTCAAAGACAGACTATTGCAAACTCTGTTTATGCGCGTCTCGAATCTGTTTGATAAAAATTTTGACATCACAGGAAGTGATGCTATTGAGCAGGAGAAATTAATCAAAAACTTATTGCATATTTTACCCAAAAAACAGGACGAACAAGCAATTAGAATTCACCTTAACAATCTGCCTTATAGATACATAAACTCTCAAACTCCGAAACAGATTGCGACAGATATCAATCTCGTTTATAAATTCCTTTCCAACCAGTTGGCTAATGAAGAAAAAGCCCTTGATCCTGTAATCGCCTTCAGAGGCGAACCGCATAAAGGCTTTACAGAAGTTAAAATTTGTACATGGGATAGATGGGGATTATTTTCAAAAATTGCCGGTTCATTGAGCGCAAGCGGATTGAATATTCTCAGCGCCCAAATTTTTACAAGAACCGATGGAATCGCCATTGACACATTTTACGTGATAGATTCTTTTACCGGGACAACACCAAACCAGGAACAAAAGGAAAATTTCAAAAAATATTTGACTGACGCATTAAAAGGCAAATCTATTGACTTTGAACAATTAATAAAAAAACATCAACAATATCGCACAACTTATCAAGCAATTGAGGGAGAACGAATCCCAACAAAGATATCATTTCTAAATGATATATCCGATGCGTTGACGGTCATTGAAATTGAGACAGAGGATAAAATAGGTTTGCTTTATGCCATTTCCAAATGTATGAGCCAATTTAATCTTAATATTTTAATTGCTAAAATATCCACAGAAAAAGGGGCAGCGATTGATAGTTTTTATGTTGCTAAAACCGGTGGCGGAAAAATAACGAACGAGCAAGAACAGAAACATATTATCGCTACTCTTATGCAAACCATAGAAAAACTACAAAATTGAAAGGCGCAACAAGGATCTTAGCAATAGATATAATAATCGCTACTATAAAATTTTAGGTGAAAATTATTGACACTGATTGCACAAATCTAAAATATATTTTTATGGTAAAATCCCGAAAATTAAAAGGTAATACGACCAGACGAGATTTTATAAATGGTAGTCTTCTGGCGGTAGCTGGAACTACAACGTTTTTTGCGTCAATTAAATCGGCTAAATCGGCTGAACCTCAAAATAACCCGGAGGTTGTTCCCGAAGACCAGAAAGTTCCCTGTGGCACCCTCGGAAAAGCCAAAATAAGCCGACTAATGGTTGGCGGCAATTTGGTCTCCGGTTATATGCATTGTCGGGACCTGAAATATGTAGGGGCGCTATTCAGGGCTTATGTTAACGAGGAAAAATTGTTGCAAACTTTCCACATAGCTGAACAGTATGGGGTAAATACTGTTTTTGAAACTGGCGCTGAATATGTGAGAAAATATAATGAGCGGTTCAATGGAAAGATGCAATTCATCCCGCATATTGAGGTAGAAGAAGGCAAATCCGATTCCGCGTTAAAAGAACATATCAAACAACAGGCAAGCACCGGAGCA
>JAKPVM010000155.1 GCA_029572555.1 Verrucomicrobiota bacterium
AACCATACGGTCATTTGTTTTTTCTTCAATCATCCACTGGTTTTTAAATTCGGGTAAATATTTCTCAACAGGGTCATCAACTGATACCTTGCCTTCATCTACAAGTATCATTAGCCCAAACGCCGTAATAGGTTTGGTCATTGAGGCAATCCAAAACATATTATTTTTAGTCATCTTGCTTTTGGTTTCCAAATCTGAATAACCGATCGCTTCACAAAACCTTATCTTATCTTTATCAGCAATCAGTGTTACCGCGCCGGATATGACGTTGTCTTCAACAAATTTCTGCATTGCCGCAGGAATTTGTTTTAATCTTTCTTGGTTAAAATTAACCTCTCCCGATGTTAATTGAGAAAAGCAGGTTACAATTACGCAAATTGCAAGCGCTGTTAAAGAAATTCTCGTTTTCATAATAGAATTATAGAAAAAGCCTTTAAATTAAAAAAGTTAAAAATACTGTTATATCCCCTCAACCAATAAATCCATTGGTTTAATTATTTTGCCGTTGGGAAATTTATAATCTTTTTCGCCAAAATTAACGGTAACTTTAACTTTGTTTGCAAACTCGGTCTGTTGAACATCTCTGTCTGGCGTTAGAAACTTGTGGCTAATCATTTCTGAATAGCCAATTTTTTGAACCAGCGGACAAATTGTTTTGTAACTTTTTGCGAACCTGTCTTTATTTTGTTCCCATATCTGACGGTTAAATATAAACATTGGCGGTGTTCCATAAAGCGTATTGAAGAGGTCTCGCTTATCCCATAGCGAAGGCAATTTGTTATTGTAGTCGCCCCAGTACCATTGCGCCACTACGCAGTCGTGATATACAAGTTCCCATAATGGTAGGCGGTAGCGATGACCGAGCTGAAATTTCACCACCCGTTCAGGCGGATTATCCCAGATTTTTTGTATATTCCTTCCAGAATCAGGCACCCGATAAGGTCCAAGACTTAACATCCCTTCAAAATAATGGACATAAGGGACGGCAGCCTCGTGTCCGGTCTCTGAACCGGTGACAAGTTTCATATCTTCGGACACATATTGAAGCAATTTCATTTTCCAGATTTTGCTCTCAGTCCTAGTCATAGGGTGATTGGGGCTATAACATTCGCGCCAGGGCGACGCCGTTGTTGTATCTATAAATCTGCACCGATAAGGATATGTTTTTAATTCTTGCGGGATTCTTTTTTTAGCGTAATCAACCGCCCGTTTATCGCAAAGCACACCGCAAGGATACCATTGGTCATCTTTTCCTTTTACTGCCCAGCCGTGAATCCATTTTCCTTTGGCATCAATGATAATATCGTTAGGCCAGGCTTCTGTGGTCCAGTCGGAATGAATGCCGCGTAGATACTTAAAATTATCGGGGTTCATTACATCTTGATAAATGTCATACCGACTTGTTAAGACGCCCATTTCATTTAACTTTTTTAAATTTTCCGGGTTCTGCGCATTGCTCCATAAAATCTTTTCAATACCCGCCTCTTTGACTTCACTAACATACGGCAGCGCATTTTTGTCAAAGCACCAGATATTAACTGCCCCGATTAATAAATCTACATTTGGATTTTCTTTTTGCTTTTCTTTAAGTGTTTTGAATAAGCCAATCTTTTTTGAATACTCGCGATATCGTTTGCAAATTGCGACATAACCGCCGTTGTCAAAAAAGGAATATCTAAGACGGCGTGGATAACCGAAGAATCCTTTTTGTGATTCCCAGACGGGACTGATAGATAATAAATTATCCACGCGGGCAATTTGAATTGATGAATCATCTGCCGTCTCGAGGATTGTCATCTGCGCTTTTTCCCCATCTGTAACCCCCCAGAATCCCATACAAATTCCGTGCCCGCCGTAACTCACAAGGCGCATTGGTTCGATTGATGTGTCATCAACGGGATAAGAAATTCCTTCGTTCATTGGAACAACAAGGTATGTTCCTTTTTCAGTTACAAACGGATAGGGATAATATATAAGGCTATCCATTTTTCCATCAGCCTGTAATTCTACCAGAAATTCAGGGGCGTCTCTTTCAATTGAAATGTTAGCCTTAAGTTCTATCATCGCTGGGGCGTAATGCATTGAAAGTTCAATGGATTGATCTTTCTTATTTGCGTCAAGAACGATTACGGATTTGTTATTCGCCTTTTGGTTCCAGGTCTGATTAAGCCTTTTGTCGAGAATATGAAAAACGCCATCTGCGGTTTGAATGTCAAGACGGATGAATTTGTTTTCCAATGTTAAGACATCAGGCAACTTCTTTTGCGGTTTTAATTCGCCAGCCCGTTTTAATATCAAGTCATCAGCGTAGATAGTCGCCTTTTTGCTGCCGATTATTCGCGGAACAATGGCAGCAATATCCTGCGAAATGATGAATTTGCTTTTTAAATTTACCCAGCCTGCGGTTTGCGATGTTCTTTTTGAGCCATACTCCCAATCAATTACTTTGCCATCGCTTGCATAAGCAATGGCGCATAATATAACCTCCCCGTCGCCTTCTACTTTAAACCAGCCTTCATACTCATACATTTCACCGAATTTAACAGGCAATCTTTTTTCGATGCTCAAGCTCCAATCTCGGTCGCCAGTATGAATTATTTTTACACAAGAATTGCCTGAATGCGCCTCTGATTTGTCCAGTTCAAGTTTGCCGACACCTTTATCTCGTGTCCACAAATCTGACCAGCCGTCAGTTCCTTGTTCAAAACTGCCATTTGGTAACAAATTGCCACCTTCTTGACCCAATATATAAGTGGATATAGAAAGAAATATAATAACTGACCAATGTTTAGTTTTCATATAAATTAAACCTGAATGATTGTAGGAGTATTGTCTCTATGTCCGCGCCGATGTTTTTTTGAATCGGGATTAAAGAAATAAAGAATTACCCATGGCGCAATTGCGCCGATTATTGCGCCGCCAAAACAAAGCGCCACACCAACAAAGTTTGCCAAACCGCCATCTTTGCTCCAAACAAGAAGTCTATCATAATTGTCAAAAAATAGATACCCAACCCCTAAACAAGCCAGATAGCCAAATGCATAGCCAGCTATAATTGTTACTGGCATTATCAGGACTGTTACTACTGCCCTTATTTGGCGATATTTTGCTTCAGTTTTCGACTCCATTTTTATAAAATCTATCTTTTAAAACTAATTTATCAACTATTTTGTTAACCGTGTTTTTCAATGATATGTATTTAATGACGTATAAACCAGAATAAAATTTCATTAAAACTTGACTTATATATCAATTCTTTTAAGCATTGTTGTATGATTCACATCGGTTTACACACAGACAATTGGCGTCCGCTTGGCTGTAGTTTTGAATATGCGGTTGAGAAAATTGCTTATTTTGGAGTGAAGCATCTCGAAATTTCAGTCATTAATGGTCAAAATTATATTCAGGCGCTCGGGTATGACCCCTGCGTTTCGCTGCAATCAAATCCGCGTGCTATCAGGAAGCAATTAGAGAAGAAAGGGGTTTCTGTTTCTCAAATTGATGGCTCGTACCCGATGATGGGACCGAATGGTTCGGCTTATGGCATTCAATATCTGCAGCAATCAATCCGCTTTGCCGCCGAACTTGGTTGCCCGATGGTTGATACTGTGGACGGCGCATTTGAAACTCCGGGTATGACTGTTGAAGAGGTCTTCAAAGTAACCTGCTACAATTATCGCCAATGTATTTCGTGGGCAGAAGATTATGGTATTATTATAAATGTTGAACCCCACGGACCTTACACGAACAACATTGATTTTATGAGCCGTCTTTTTAAACATTTTGATTCTGAATATTTACGGCTGAATTTTGACACTGGAAACACGTTTATTGCTGGGCACAACCCGCTTGATTACGTTAAATCATTGCGTCCATATTTGACGCATTGTCATATTAAAGATGTCAGCGCTGAACTTGCTGATGCTGTACGCGGGCACGAAACTGGAATCGGGACTTCCGTTGTTCCTGTCGGTGGCGGGGTTAATGCTGAAAACATCAAACATTGTATTCAATATCTTTATGATACCAACTGGGATGGTTCTGTATCTGTTGAATGTTATGGGTCAGATGAAAATACTGCGGCAAGCCTTAAGTTTATGAAGCAAATCATCCGCGAATAGGTAAAATATACTACCAGGTTTCAGCACATTGCAACACAGCAGGCAATATTATCCATAGCCTATAAATTATTTTATCGCAAATAATCTCAGGAATTCAGACGGTAGAACAGTCTATTATTCTTGCGCCATCGCAATAGAAAGCCATCTTTCAATTTCTGCAAGCGGTAGTTGTTTCCGT
>JAKPVM010000187.1 GCA_029572555.1 Verrucomicrobiota bacterium
TCCATCTTTCGCGGTCAATCCCGCTAAATGTATTTGTATGCAATACACAATAAATTTTAAAAATAATGATTTAGTTATTTTTATATTTCAATATCTTTTTCTAAAATGTTAGGGATTAATTTTTGGCTTATATTGTAAATGTCTAAAGGCAAAAATTAAAATCCATATTAAAATAAGCTTTAATATAAACAATACATTGCGCTATATTAAAGGTAGCCTTTAATATGGAATGTGTTTATGTTTATATTATGGTTAGGATTATATATGACACTAAGTAATAGAGCAGGAGAATATCGTCAGCAACCTTCAGGGTATAAGGCTTTTATACCAGCCCCTCTGCCTCCTGATCCACCAATTAAATTAGATTGGAAACTCCAGTCTTTATTATCAGAAGCCGAACGCTCTCTTGGAAGGCTTGAGGGTTCTATCACAATACTTCCCAATCCCGATTTGTTCGTTGCAATGTATGTTCGTAAAGAAGCGGTTCTTTCAAGTCAAATTGAAGGAACGCAGAGTTCATTGCAAAATCTTCTGGAAGCCGAAGCGCAAATTTTTACCGACACTACGCCAAAGGATGTAAATGAAGTAATTAATTATGTAGCGGCAATGAACTACGGACTTAAAAGGCTAAAAGAACTCCCCGTATCTATTCGTTTGATTTGTGAAATACATTCTATTCTGCTTAAAAATGTGCGAGGTAGAAATGCGACGCCGGGTGAGTTGAGAAGGAGTCAAAATTGGATTGGACCTGCCGGATGCACAATCAAAAGCGCAATTTTTGTCCCTCCTCCACCTGACATTGTTCCAGACGCATTAAAAGAATGGGAATCATTTATTCATTCTGAAATAGATTTGCCGGTTCTTATTAAAATAGGGCTTGCCCATTCCCAGTTTGAGACTATACATCCATTTCTTGATGGAAATGGCAGATTAGGTCGCTTATTGATTATATTTATATTAACCGAAAAAGGTATATTACAAAAACCCGTTTTATATCTATCGCATTATTTCAAACAGCACAGGCAAGAATATTATACCCTTCTCCAGAATGTTCGCGATACAGGTGATTGGGAATCTTGGTTAGAATTCTTTCTGAATGGTATAAAAATCGTAAGCAATGAAGCGGTGGAAACTATAAGGAAAATACTTAAACTTCGCGAAGACAATCGGCTTTTAATCACCAACCATCTTGGTAGGAAAGCGGCGAATGGTCATAAACTGCTTGAGCATCTTTATCAACGTCCCATTATTACTGTTAATCAAATTCAAGAGATTACCGGAACAACATTTACCGCCGCTAATGAACTAATGAAACAATTTGTGGAACTCGGAATCGTTGAGGAGATGACAGGATACTCCAGAAATCGACGTTTTGGATATAAACCTTATATCGATTTATTTTACGACGAATAAAAATATTTAATAAACAAAAACGGTATTTCTTTCATTTGCAATCTTTATTGCTGACATTTAGCGCTTTATACTCAAATCATTAATTGATAAAAGTTGGTTATGCATAATCCGTTAATAGTTGCTCTGGATGTGCCGGGACGAGAACAAGCCATCAGGCTTGTGGAAAAACTCGCCCCTGTCGTGGGACTTTTTAAAATTGGCAGCGAATTGTTCACATCCGAGGGACCCTCAATTGTTAAAGAGGTTTTGAGCAGCGGTTCTAAGGTGTTCCTTGATTTAAAATACTATGATATTCCTGCCACTGTGTCTAATGCTGTTGCAGCGGCAACGCGGCTTGGCGTTAGTATGCTGACAATTCATACAAGCGGTGGCAGTAAAATGATGAAAGAGGCCGAAGCCTCAGCCATTGCTACGGCAAACCAGAAAAACATTCAACCGCCAATCGTGTTAGGAGTTACCGTTTTAACAAGTATGGCGGCAGAAGACCTTGATGAAATTGGCATAAATTCAACCCCACAAAGGCAGGTGTTAAGGCTTGCAAAACTCGCTGTAAATTCCGGCTTGCGCGGGCTTGTCTGTTCTCCGCTTGAACTTGAAATGTTGCGGTATGAATTCCAAATAACACTTGTAACACCGGGTATACGTTCCGCTGATGATTCAAAAAATGACCAAAAAAGGACAATGACAGCGCAGGAAGCAATCCGCGCCGGGGCAAATTACATTGTGGTTGGAAGACCAATCTGCGCTGCGCCTGACCCTCGTTCAGCAGCAGAACGAATACTCGACTCTATTCGTTAATATTATTTGATTTTGTTAATAATAATTTGCGGAACTGCTAAACCATCTGGACTTATAAAGATTTTCTGTTCATTATAAATATATGAAAACACTTCTAAACAGATTTCAGATTTGCGGAATTGTTTTATTCATCTGCGGCGCGCTTAACATAAACGCGCAACAGACTGAAAAATGGGTCTCGCTTTTCGATGGCAAGACGTTCAATGGATGGATTGGCGACACCAATAAAACCTGGAAAATTATAGATGGCGCGCTTGTTGGCGGTTCAACAAATATTACCGTGCCGCGAAATGAATTCATATATACAGAACGTTCTTTCACTAACTTTATTTTGAGCGTTGAATTTAAACTTGTAGGGACGGAAGGCTTTATCAATGGCGGTGTTCAAATTCGGAGTCAGCCACTAAAAAATCCACCCAACGAAATGCGCGGTTATCAATGCGATATGGGAGATGGCTGGTGGGGTTCTATTTATGATGAATCAAGAAGAAACAAAACCCTTGCTAAACCTGATGCCGATGCCCTCAATAAGGCTTTAAAGAAAAACGATTGGAACCATTACCTTATCAGATGCGAAGGCAAAAGAATTCGGTTATATCTAAATGATGTGTTGATGGTTGATTATACCGAACAAGACCCGACGATTGAACAATACGGTGTAATTGGTGTGCAAATTCACGGCGGCGGTAAGGCGATTGCAAGTTACAGAAATATCAAAATCCAGGAACTCCCTTGATATTGCCCAGGCGACTGATGAACATTATTTGTAATAGTCCCATCTTTCAATTTTTTGCTGGTTCGCAAAATAAAGAAATCTTTTCATTTCTTGAACTTAACCTAAAATCGGGTAAAAAAACGATATGGAAATAATTGCAACAACGAACGCTCAATTCAATGCGTATCCTCTTTTTATTCTTGGGATTTGTATAGTAATAATCATCGTTCTGATAACTGTTGTTCGTGTGCATGCATTTCTTGCCCTTATAATTGCCGCATTTTCCGCAGGGATTCTTGCGCAAAAATTTCCAACTTTACCGCCGGGCTTTCAGGAACACGGAAAATTATGGCAGGCAATTGAACTTACCACTTTTGAATTTGGCAATACAGCTGGAAAAATCGCCATTGTTATTGCGCTGGCATCTGTAATTGGTGTATGTCTTATGGAAAGCGGAGCTGCAGATAAAATTGTTCGGTGGTTTTTAAAAATATTTGGTGAAAAACGAACCGGGGCTGCAATCGCTGCGAGCAGCTATTTCCTTTCTATACCAATTTTCTTTGACACCTTCTTTATGCTGCTTTTGCCAATATCGCGAGCGCTCAGCTTTAGGGTTGGAAAAGACTATTTGCTTTATGTCCTTGCGATATGTTGTGGCGCAAGCGTTACGCATTCTTTATGTGCGCCACACCCCGGACCGCTCGCAATGGCAGAGGCTTTAAAATTAGACCTCGGGATAACAATTATAGGCGGAATACTTCTCGGGATAATTCCCACAATGTCATCTTGGTTTGTCGCAAAATGGATGAACCGCCGCATAAAAATTCCAATAAGAGAAACGACTGGCGCCTCCA
The DNA here is from genome assembly GCA_029572555.1 of Verrucomicrobiota bacterium. Classification (GTDB taxonomy): domain Bacteria; phylum Verrucomicrobiota; class Verrucomicrobiia; order Limisphaerales; family JAKPVM01; genus JAKPVM01. The sequence continues at coordinate 3,781 of JAKPVM010000187.1, forward strand.
TTGAAGATATCAAGGCTATAATCAACAAACCAGAATCCGAACTACCTTCGCTATTTATGTCCGTTCTGCCTGTAATTCTGCCAATATTATTGATATCCACTGCATCTTTTGCAGATGCCATAAACAGGAGACCGGAAGAATTTCCGTTAATAGTAAGTATCTGTGGTGGTGCGGATTCTTTTAAGACAATTTACAGTCTGATTGAATTTATCGGCAATCGCAATATGGCGCTATTAATCGGGGCAATAATTTCAATATTTGTGCTTGCGCGAATACGTAATCTTAGTGTTGATGGAATTTCAAAAAAGATTGCGCCATCTTTAGAAACTGCTGGTATGGTCATTTTAATCACAAGCGCTGGCGGGGCATTTGGTCTTATGCTAAAAAACGCAGGCGTTGGCGACGCTGTAAAGGATTTAGTGGCTGGGCACGAAATTAATTTAATACTATTATCATGGCTTGTTGCCTCAGTGATTCGTATTGCGCAAGGTTCGGCAACGGTTGCAATGCTTACCACCGCAGCAATGGTTTATCCGATAATCTTCGGCGGAACTCCCCTTCCATATCATCCAATATATATATTTGCCGCAATCGGTTTCGGCGCTATGATTTTTTCATGGATGAACGACAGCGGCTTCTGGGTAATCTGCAAATTAAGCGGTTTCACAGAAAAAGAGACGCTCAAAACCTGGTCAATAATTGTAACAGTAAATTCCATCGCGGGATTGATTGAATGCCTGATTTTAGCCAAAATCTTGCCGTTTAAATGAGAAAAAGAGCCTGTTGCACAATACTAAAATTAACACAGATATAATGAATTCACATTATAAACAAATTGTATCTCGTTAATCTTCGTGTCTTGTAGCCTTGTACCTTATCCATCTTTGTATCCTTGTCTCTTGTTTACTCTTGTGTCTTGTATCTTGTTTATCTTGTCTCTTGTTCATCTTGTCTCTTGTCTCCTTGTCTCTTATAAAAAATCCTGTTTATTCCTGTTAATTAAATCTTTTTTTAATCGCTTGATATGTTATGAATGAATTTTTTTAGGTTTGTAAAAATGATATAAACCAAACCCGCAAAAGCGGGTGACATTATTATAGCAAACGGAATACAAAAACATCATAAACCGCTGAAAGCGGTGACAGAGCCATTGAATTTTGATGGTTGGATTTTCAATTATCGCTCTGACACCCCTAACGGGGTTTTCCTCTGTGTTAATGTCTATGCTATAATCCTGCCACTCCTTCGGAGTTTCAGAATGCCAGCCTTCGGCTGGTTGATGTTTTATGGATGACACATCACGTATTAATCTTCACAATTTAGTATATTATTCCACTATCTATGCTAATGATTCAGGTATCTTATAAAATATCCTGTCTATTTTGTTAAATAAAAATATCCTGAAAATCCTTTGTTTATTTATGGTTAAATTTATTTGTGCAACAGACTCAATAGACAAACTTAAATTTTGTTTATTTTTCTTGATTTAAAATATTTGGTAAGTATTTTTAATAATTGTTGGGTATTTTTGTGCGCGGTTAGCTCAGTTGGTTAGAGCACTACCTCGACACGGTAGGGGTCACAAGTTCGAGTCTTGTACCGCGCACCATTTTTATTTTTTAACTCTGTTTTGATGGCTCGGTAAATTAAATTGGAATCAGCCAAACAAACATCAAAAAAAATATTTTATCCTCTGATTTTCTACTGTTTTGAAATTCTATTGTTGTTTAACAGCCTGTTCTGTCGTCGGTTTTTCAATCTTTTTATTACTTACTGGTATGTAAAAGAGTTTGACTTTCTTGGTTTCGGCTGTCTTTTCATACTGAAACAAGCCAAACAAAAATGAGGCTTTTTCTTTATCTTTGTTTTTGTCTTCGCGCAGGAGGTTCCAGAACAAAGATTTTGAGTATTTGCCTTCGGCAGGGTTTTTCTCTTCGCGGCAAAGTCCCCAGAGCGGTGAGTAATTTCTGACAATAGGTTTGCTTGATGGGAAGATTGGCTCAAGGATAGCAGGGGATAGCAAACGTTCTTTTCCATCGTTATCAATGTATTGTATAAACAGGGGCCAGAAACTTGTCCTGCGCGAGGCATCTCCGCTTTCGGTATTGATAGTAACCCGGTCAGAATAGAGGTACAGGAATATTCTTACTCGTTCAACATCCACAGATGGCGCGGTTAATTTATTGTATTTATATACAGGCCAAAGATAAAAATTGCTTTCTTTATATTGATTTGATGCAGTGCCATATAGGGGCCAGAACCGAGTTATATTTTTTCCTTCGCCTCTTGCGATTACAAAAAATGGCCAGGGCATACCATATTCGTCATACTTTTTCTCGTAATCGTGTGTAAGCGTTAAACCTATGGGCCAGGGTGCTGTAAGTGAAGTGCGAGACGCCGATTCTTCGTGAGAATAAAATGGCAATATTGCCTGTCGGAATGTTTGGTTCGTCGTTCCGATGCCTGTGGTTGATTCTAAATAAATAGGCCAGAGGATAAACCGTTTATTATGTCCGGGCGAGAGTTCAACCTCGTCGTATTTGTTAGTGAAAGAAAATGCAATTTTATTTTCCTCTCCGTAAAAAGGAAGGAACTGCCATCCCTTTAAACCTTTTCCAGTTCTGGCATGGATAAGTGGGACGAGATAATTATGTGTTATAACATCTTTTTTTCTGGTTTTTGAATATAGGGGGAAAACGATGAAATTGACCTCATCCCAGAAAAGTCGGTTTTTAAGAGTGCCATAGAACGGGAAAACTGCGGTGTAGTTTTCCTCCGGGATATTTGACCACTGGTGGAAATAGAACGGAAAGATTGTAAACCGTTTTGCTGAATCCTCGTCGCGCATTGTTCCGCCAGAAAATCTTAAAAGTTCAAAGAAATGTAAACTGTATTCGTTGCCATATCTGCGGTATTCAATTAAAGGGTAAACAATATCAAAACCGCTTGAATCGATACCTTGATTTTTATAATAGGAAAAGATTGGTGGGACAGCTTTTGTTTCGGTTTCTTCATCCAGTTCGTGATAATAGAAAGGACCGAACCATTCTTCGCGCCAGCCTTCTGAAAGCGTTAATTCAGAGCGGTTATACAGTGGCCCAAGCGATAGCCAATCATCTGCGGCGGTTTTAAATCCCGTCAACAGAAGCAACATTATCAATGCGGCTATGTTATGTGCACGAAACATCTGTTAATTTTTTTCATAAATTTAAATAAAAGGCAATAATTGTATTTAGGTTAGACATCAACCACACAGCGAGCAACCCAGATTCCGTCAGGCCGTTTTTCCACTTTTAGCTGGCAATAAGTTGCAGCTTTTACCTCTACTGCTGGTTGATGTTTATCAATCGCAATGGGTTCACCGATGCAGTTGCCTGTTAAATTTTCGCCATCGATTTTTACTTTGAACTTTCCAAACAACATTTTTTTGACGTCCATCTGGTAAAGAACAGCATTTAACCACTCCACAAGCAGCAATTCTAAATCCGGGGCTGAACAGTTAACTATTGCAGATTCTTTAAGGTCAATAAGTTCTGGATTTGTAATAACAGCCGTCATTGCAAAGGCTGCCATCTCAAAAGCCTCTTCGACTGTTGCCCCGCTTCCCTGTATTCCAATATCGCCTTTGTGTTCAAAATGTTCCCATCCGGGCATGATAAATAATATAGAGGATATCGCCTCAAATAAGCAAAAAATTTGTATTATTGACTTATAGGATAAGTATTATTCAAATTCTACTCCTTTATTACGCCATTCATCAGTAACTGCCCAGAGATTGATTGGAGAGAGTGTTTTCCAGGATTTATAATATCTTACACTGCCATCATCAAAAGCATAATTAGAACCACCGCCGCCTTTTCTCCCTGTTTGCCCCATGTGTCGGCTTTGTTCAACCTCTTCAACATCGTTCCCAGCCTGCGTCTCCATAAAGTCCATATAATAATGACTTGATGTGGTCTCTTTTTCCCCGAAGATGATAGTGTTCGAGGGTTCTTTAATAGCGCTTTCCCGCATTGATAGGCCGATTATTCCAGACAGATTGCCGACGGTAACGTTACTTTTTGTGGACGCAAAGTAATCGTTCCATCCATTAATGAGGTAGCTGCGGGGATGGGCGTCGGCTTCATTAGGAGAACTTGTTATGCTGGCTGGATTTAATCCATCACTTGGGCAAACGAGAACTTTTAAGTCTTTATATCCCTCTCTCAATACAGATGGCCAGACGCCGGGTGGCGTCGTGGGGGATAGCCGCGGCGGAAAATAATCTTCATTTTCATCCGCATACATTCTCAACGATAGCGCAAGCTGACGCAAATTGTTCACGCAAGCAATCTTTTTGCCGGCTTCTTTCGCCTTTCCAAGAGCCGGGAGTAGCATACCGGCAAGGATGGCGATGATTGCAATGACCACAAGCAGTTCTATTAAAGTAAATCCTCTGACCTTGTTTTTTACTAATCTAAACTTAATCATATTAAAACCTTTTAATTTCACTTATTCTATTTGACTTAATTAAGGCTGAATTTATTTAAACTAAATTTGAATTTATTTCTCAAAATACCGTCAAAAATAACAAGAAAAGTTTAATGAAACTTTTTTTTATTAAAATGCGTCTAATAATTTAGAGAATATGATGAAACGGAATATAATAGCGATATGCATACTTATGGTTTTTGTGGGTGCTTACCTATATAACAATAATTTTTTCCGCAAAGAGGCGATTCAAATTACACCTTCAATTAGGCCTGGACGTCCTTCGGCAATTAACCCGGATGTTTTTCCGGTTTCTTTCCTGCTTGATAACAAATATAGGCTTAAATCAGTTAAAGTAGTTTTAAAAGCAGATGCTGAAAAAAATAAATACCCGCGTCCAGTATGGCATATGGTATCGGACAGTGCTTCTCGCTCAACAAAGATGATAATTTATGGTATGCCAATCCCGGGTATGAAACCTGCGGTACCTAAAACAAGACCTGAACCGCTTCAACCTAATGTGCCTTATAGATTGATAATTGAGGCTGAAGGTGGTTATATCGGTCAGGTAGATTTTAAGACAGTCCCAACTCCGCAGCAGAGATAAGGGTGTTATTCTATAGGCTTTCTTAACTCGCCATTTATAAACACATACCCTTTATTTAAAAACGACACAACATCGCCTTCTTTAACGCTGCCATATTTTTTCCCGTTCACGTAAATCTTTTTATCTATAACAATAAGACGCAATCCCTCGCACTCGTACCTGAATTCTTCCGGGGCATCGGAGTGGCTGCCGGGTTCCAACGGGACGTAATATTTTACACCCTCATGCTGAATAAGTCTTCCAGTCTTAATATCAATCGGTACAATTTTTGGTTCTTCCACTTTTTGTTCTTTACAGCCCATTAATAAGCTGGCTGAAAGACAAGCCAAGATTAGTAGTTTTATAGTCTTCATATTAGTTCAATCAACGATTGCAACATCCATTTCCGGTGTATAATAAATTATTCTACCGCAATTGGGACAAAAACAGGGCTCTGTTTGAGCCCTGCAATCAACCACGAGTTGTCTGCTTAACCGCATGTGACAACCGCCACAGACACCACGGTCAATTCCGACAAGGACTTTTCCATTTTTGTTTTTCAAAATTCTTTCATACCGAGCAAGCATCGCCGGTTCAATTGTCGAGGAAAGTTTTTCTCTCTTATTTTGTAAAGAATCGAGTTCTTTTAGAAGTTTATCTTCACACGTCTTTAACTCTGTAAGTTGTTCATTAACTTCTTTTTTAACTACTTCTTCCTGCTTTTGAAGTTCTTTTAATTCTCTTTCCAGTTTTTCCAACTGTTCCATCATTTCAAGTTCATGGTCTTCAATCCTTATTATCTCGGTTTTAGTTGTTTGAATTTGATGTTCAAGGGCGCGATATTCCTCGTTTTTCTTGGTCTGAAATTGTTGGAGTGAGTATTTTTCTATACCTTCCCTTTTTTGCGATACGTCAATTTCTAATTGTTTTCTTTTAGACTCTAATTCCTTAACTTGTTTGCGGATGAAATCAACCTGGTTTTGTATGGCTGTCTGCCTTTCGGTAACAATCTGGCGGTCAATGGGTATCCGAGCCAGATGTTCCTTTGTCATTAGAATCTGTTGGTCACAATCCTGCAACTCAAGCAATCTTACAATTATTTCAAGCATCTTTTCCCAATTTAAAAATTAACACCGTTCTCTATTAAGTTACATTTTATCATCGTTATAGTCAATCACTGAAACTATTGACAATTAATTTTGTCGGAAGTTGCATACAAATTATACTGCCATTCAAAGTAAATATACTTGATAATTTGAACATTAGAGAATAATTTAACTCAAATAAAGTAGAGTTATGAGAAGAATTAATAGTTTAGTAATTTGCCTGATTTTTACCCTGTTTGCGCCTTTTTTAAATAGCGGTGAGATTAGTTCGGTTGAAATCGCCCGAAAGCTAAATGAGGCTTTTATTGAAGTGTCCGATAAGGTAACCCCTTCGGTTGTCGTAGTAAAAGTATCCAGAAAAAGCGGGATTATTTTTGAGTTAGATTCTTATGAGTTCAGGTTCTGGGATTTATTGCCAAAGGAATTCAGACGAAGATTTTTTGGTGAACCCGAACAGGAGAAAAAGCCTCGTCGCCAACCTCTATTTACCAGCCAGGGTTCGGGCGTAATAATCAGGGAAGATGGTTATATATTGACAAATAGCCACGTGGTAGAGGATGCAGAACGAATCAGGATTAGATTAAAGGACGGGCGCGAATTTGATGCCGAAATTAAGGGGATTGACAAAAAATCCGATATTGCAGTTTTAAAAATAAAAGGAACGGATGTAAAGGGATTAAAGGTTGCAAAACTTGGCGACTCTTCAAAGGTGCGGGTAGGCGAGTTTGCAATTGCAATCGGGGCGCCGTTTGACCTCGAATATACAGTGACAATTGGACACGTAAGCGCAAAAGGACGCTCTCAAATAATCCCCGACCCCGAAATGGATCAGGACTTCATACAAACTGATGCCAGCATAAATCCGGGAAACAGCGGCGGACCGCTCGTGAACATCAACGGCGAGGTAATCGGCATTAATACACTAATCCGCGGCTTACGAACCGGCATCGGCTTTGCAATACCAATCAACCTTGCCAAAGAGGTG
>JAKPVM010000209.1 GCA_029572555.1 Verrucomicrobiota bacterium
ATAAATTGGTATCCTATTTGAGATTGCGATGGCGATACAATCACTGGGGCGGGCGTCAATTTCTACAATTTTCGTTCCAAGTTCATTCTCCTGTTTCAAAATCAACCTTGCGTAATATACAGAATTTTTCAGTTCGGTAATAATAACACTCTCTACTGTAATACCAAACCCCTTAAAAATACTGTTCATTAAATCATGAGTCAGAGGGCGCTCGCGGCGGATTTCACGCAAAAACATACCAATCACAGCGCCAATACCATGTTCAACTTGAACAACAAAAACCTTCTCTTCATTGCCGAGAAATATTGCAACGCCCCCATCTGCGGGTATCAAGCCACGCACCTGAACACTTACCAAATCGCTTTTCATACCTCAATCTAAACCTGTAATTAAATAAAAACAAGCCAGCAAAAATAAATATTTAAGGCAATTAATAGCAATATAGAAATCTCTTTTTAATTCGTTTGATGGAAAACGATGGAACATTAGATGTATTTCAAAAAACATCAAGAATATTTTTCCCGATTTAAAAGTTGATTACGTTCGTTTATCCACCAAACTTCTCAATATTTTCAGGTTTTCAATATCCTCTTGAAGGTCAGGCGATTTAGGTGTTTCAAGACAACCCGGCAGTTCGTTTAGGCGCGGATCGTTGACAATATGTTTGAATGTTTTTAATCCCATCTTGCCTTTGCCAATCCCAGAATGACGGTCAACCCGCGAACCGAAAGGAGTTTTTGAATCGTTAAGATGAATCGCCAACAAATTGTTTATGCCGACGTGGTCATCAAGTTTTTTAATCACGTTCTCCCAACCTTGTGGCGCAGTAATGTCATAGCCAGCCTGAAATAAATGGGCAGTATCAAGGCATACGGCAAGCCGTTTGGCATCGTCAACGCCAAAAAAAATCTCCGCAATATGTTCAAGTTTGTATCCGAGACAGGTACCCTGCCCAGCTGTGCATTCAATAGCAATTTTTACCCTCGAATTTTTTGTGGATTTAAACACAACATTCAGCGCATTTACTGCCTGTTGGATACCTTTCTCTTCACCCTGTCCAAGATGAGCGCCGGGGTGTAAAACAAGAAATGGCAAAGAAATAGAATCAGCAAGTTCAATTTCAAGTTGAAGTGAGCGAATTGATTTTTCACGCGTATCGCAATCAGGCGCCGCAATATTAATTAAGTAGCCAGTATGTCCAAAGATGGAAAAAAATTTATACTTTTTTGAGTTCTCAAAATATTTATTAATCTCAGCTCTTGAATAGCGTCGGGAGAACCATTGCATATTATTTTTAACAAACAATTGAATGACTTCACAGCCGATAGATGCGCCGCGTTTAAGTGCATTAAACACCCCGCCTGCGATTGAAGTATGGGCGCCGAATTTCATCTACCCATTATTTTCTATAACATCTATAATTCCTCGGGATTGTTTAAGAGTTCAACTATGCGGTTAAGAAGTCGCCCAGCAGCACCGCCGTCTAAAACGCGATGGTCAAAACTTAAGGTCATACAGGCTAATGTTGATGGGACGAACTGGTTTTTCTCTTTGTTCCAGACAGGCGAAACCTTTCCAGCGCCAAGCCCTAGAACAAGCGT
>JAKPVM010000224.1 GCA_029572555.1 Verrucomicrobiota bacterium
GGTAATATAGGCGATAAACGAGCAGTTGAACCGTTGATTCCCTTTTTGAATGATGAAAAGTGGTTTGTTCGTGAAAAGTCTGCTGAGGCATTAGGTAATATAGGCGATAAACGGGTAGTTGAACTATTGATTCCTTACCTTCAGGATAAAGATGTAGATGTTCGCAAATCTACTGCTGACGCACTGAGGAAGTTAGGTTATAAACCGTCTAATGAAATAGAAAAAATCAATTACTATATTGCTAAACAGAGCTGGGATAAACTTGTTGGGATAGGTAAGCCAGCAATTGATACATTGGTTGCTTGTTTAAAGGATGAAGATGCGGGTGTATGCGGCTCTGCGGCTTATGCGCTCGGTGAGATAGGCGATAAAAAAGTTATACCAGCGCTGTTTTCCGCATTACCGAATTGGGACGCAAATAATGAGATTTGTCAGGCGCTCAATAACTTGGGATGGACACCTAAAACCGATGTGGAAAAGGTTTATTTCTGGATTGCTGTCAGAGATAAGAAGAATTTGATAAATAATTGGGAACTAACGAAACAAATCTTGCTAAATGATTTGTATCAAGATGATAAAAGAAAGGTTATAAATGCGGCTTACACATTTATAGCACTCGGGAGAGAAGATATGATATCTGATTTGATTGAAGCCTTAAAGTTAAAACCAGAGATATTAGCAGAGGCTTATATGACATCAGGAAAAGAAGAACTTAATAAAGCTCTGCTCTCGTTACCACCGGCACGCCGATTTAATAAAGATAAAAAACCAGGCACACCGCGTCCCGGAATATTTTGGGATATGTGGAAATATTAAGATAAGAGTATCAATCCCTAATTGTGGAACATCTTTGTTCTTGATTACAAGGTGGCGGGAGCATCTCAAGTATTAAAATTGTCAGCAATGATGCTGACACCACGTTTAAATAATCATCAGTAAGGATATTTGTTCTCCGCATTATTTCGCTTTTGACCTTTGACAGGTTTACGGCTATTTAGTCTCTATGAATAAATGGATTTTAAGATTTTTATTTGCGATTTTAATATTTTCGCAAGCCTTCTTTGTCAACGCCGCGGATAAATTCCGTGTAGCAACGTATAATCTGGAAAATTATGTTGATGACCCCGCCTCAAAACGCCCATTGAAAAGCGAGGCTTCACGAGAAAAAATATGCGAGAACATTCAGGCATTAAACCCCGATGTCATCGCCGTTCAAGAAATGGGTTCCCTAAATCTTTTGATGGATTTGAGAGAAAGATTGAGCAAACGCGGTCTTGAATATCCAGAATATGAATTTGTCAACGGCTGGGATAAAAATATTTATGTGGCAATTTTAAGCAAATTCCCAATAGTAGCCCGAAGGTCTCATACGAATGAAAATTATCTATTGCGCGGAAGACGGTTCTATGTAAGTCGCGGGATTGGCGAGATTGATATTCAGGTGAACGAAGAATACAAGTTCACAATGTTCGTTTGCCACTTAAAATCAAAACTTGCAATCGGCGAGGCAGACGAGTCGGAAATGCGCCTCAAAGAGGCGGAGATTATGCGGGAACTAATCAACACACGATTTGCCGAAAATCCAAATGCGAATATTTTGGTAGCCGGCGATTTTAACGACACCAAAGATTCTCCTTCTACCCGCGCAATATTAGGAAGGTCAAACGCCAAAATTGGTCTCGTTGATACCCGTCCAGCAGAAAAAAATGGAGATAACCTGCCGTCTGAGAAAAAAGGTTATCCCCCGCGAAATATCACCTGGACCCATTTTTATGGGAAAGATGATGTTTATAGTCGGATTGATTTTATATTCATCAGCAAAGGAATGGCTAAGGAATGGGTGGGCGATGAGACTTATGTCCTTGCCGTTCCAAACTGGGGTCTTGCCTCTGACCATAGACCAATTGTTGCTACGTTTGAACCTGAGGATAAATAATTATTTAAGGAGCGATTCTGCCGAAGATTGTTCCACAGATAAATTTGACAAAAAACAGAAGTAGCGCAGTCCTTCCTGCGTGGAAGGGAAGAACGTTGATGACGCAGATGAACAGGATTTAACACAGATTTTGATTTAACACGGATAGACAGGATGGACAGGATATTTTATAAGACATAAGGATGAACAAGATACAATTTTTTATCTTGTATATCCTTGTTAATTATCGGGATTTGTGCAACAGATTTATTAATAGCAAGTTATGATAAAAAAATTGAGATTGATTGAATTAATCGTCGTGTTCTCTCTGTTGAAGCCA
>JAKPVM010000243.1 GCA_029572555.1 Verrucomicrobiota bacterium
GAACTTTCCTGCACCCGGTAACCAAAAAGACAATAAAATATGAAGGCGTAATACTTCAGAAAACAAAGTGGGGTTCAGGACATTTCATTGTGGAGAATAAAAACGGACTTGTTTTTGTGGCGCCTGATATTTCCCAGAAGTGATAATCGCAAGCCCGCCAATCAATGAAAAAGCGCAAGCCTTCAGAGTCTAAATCTAATCAACCGACAGGATAGACACCGGGCAGAAACCCAAACTCAGCAAGCGTTCTGTGAGATGGGTCGGCACGTGTAAACTGGCTCACAACTCCATAAGGTTTGTGAAACGCTATTAACATAATCAACTCCTCAATAACTTCTCTTACGGACTTATTATTATTTTTACCCTGTCACTTCAAGAATTAAAGAAGAACGGAATCAATATTGTTCCTGATTTAATATTTGAAATCAACAAGACGGTTTAAGATATGATACAGCCGTATTTATTTTTTCGGAACTTCTACAATGATTGTGCCGGCGATGATGTCGTGCCATGCCTTTTTCTCGCGAGCCCAACCAGCCCAGAAAAATCCGATAAACAGCGCCACAGCTGAAAGCATTGCAGCCATTATTCTGATAAACGAAGTCTTCCAGTCCATTGGCGCTCCATTTTCTTTCACGATTTTTATCCGCATCACAATATCGCCTACTGTTGCGCCACTGACAGCCCACATAATAAAATGATATGCCATCCATAACAACCAGGCAGCCCCGTGAAACAGAGCAAAAGGAATTATAAATATGCAGAAATCAATTAAAGTTGCCAGAAACCTTTTCCAGAAGCCAACGCGAGCCAATAGCGAATAATCGACAGGTTGAGAAATTACAGGCGGCGGTTGCGAAACAGTAGATTGAGGCGATACTTGTTGTACCTCTGCATTATTTCCTTCGGTTTTTGCAAAATCGCTTTGCCCTCCTTCTACCTGACAAACGGCTTTTGCAGGCTCAATATATTTTGGAGGCGCTGATGGTGATACCTTTGGTGATTCCCCCCATATTCTATCAAATGCCGCAACAGATGCAGCGCCTAACCCAACTATTGCTACTGCGCAACAACCTATCAAACCAATCACTGGCAACATATAAACCAGATAAACTAAAACCGAACCTAAAATTAATGCCCATACCGGGGAGGAAATCTCGCCACCCCGAATCCTCCCAATTTGATGTCCAACAAACCGATAAGTCGCTACTTTGCCAAAAATCACAGCAACAATAACGGCACAAACTACGAACGGTATTACAACAATTCCGACAACTGATAATGCAAGAAGGGCAACAATTATTGGCGCAATAAGGCAACTTACAAGCAACCCAATCAAAAATGAAGTAATTGGTCGTTGCTTAATCACATCTATGCAACTATTGATTGTCTTTGGGAAAACCAGCAATAAAATGAGGTTGAATACAAGCGAGAGTATTGCCAAACCCCACATTGCCTTTACCTGTGGCGCAAATGGACGCAACCTCAATGCGCCATAGCGAACCCAGTCCAAAAAACTGCCGACCCCCGGGAGGATTTTACCAAAATCCACGTCAATACGGCTGCCTCCAATTTCAGCGGTAGGAGAAATATCTGCTTTGCTGCCGACAAGTATAATGTTCTGTCCAATTTTAGCCTTCGGACCTATTTTTACCGAACCCATTATTGAAAAGAGGTCTTTTCCAATCTCGCCATTTATTTCAGCATTGCCTTTAACTATGGCTGCGTTCTCCTCAACTTTGCCATTAATAATTGCATCGCCATTTAATACAAAGATTCCTTTGGCAATTTCATTCGTCTCTATTGTTGCGTTGGTGCTAATTCGCACCAGGACATCATACCGAAAGTTATGAAGAGATTGATGTTTTTCAGTTTTCTCTTCTGCGGCGTTGACTGTGATAACGCAGGCAAGACTCAAAACAAATACTTTGAATAATGAACTATTTTTCATATCTAATTCCTTTTGAATATAAAAGTTTAAAGCCAATTGTAATACTGCCAACACATATCAAATAAAGGCAGAATGACAGAATAATAATAATCAGGATTTCAACCTTGAACTGTTGAAACAACATACTCAACGTGGAAAACAGCGTCTGTAAAACTGTTAGAAAAGTTGGCGAATAATTTTTAAATGGAATGTCCGAAAAATTCACCGAGACAGGGATTAAATCAGTGTTTATAAATTCCGATAAATATATCCCGAACACAATAATTAGTCCGCATAAAAAGACAAAAGCCGACTGGCAAATAATGTTCCAATCGCTGAACGGCCTTTGCCACCAGGCGCGTTTTTCCATTTGGACGATGCGGTTCATCACATTGGGGACAAGAGACACTGGCGCCTTCAATTCCGGCAACTTTCCCAGTTCATCAGTTGCCCACCGTTCCAAATCGTTGTTTTGTGAATCTTTACAGTTCATAACAAATCTTGAAGTTAAGTCCGCTCCTCTGGTTATGTTCTTTATTATTTTCGCTATTCAATATTTTTTTATCTACTCTTTCGGGTTTGATACCATCTTCTTTGTTAAAACGAACCTGAATCTGTTTTTGCAATTCAAGCCTGCCTCTATGGATATCGGTTTTAATTTTGCTCAAAGAAGCGCCGAGTTGTTTTGCAATCTCTTCATAACTCAATCCCTCAAAATGAAACAACACAAGAGGAACCCGTTGTGAGGCTGGCAATCTATTTACCAGTTCTTCTATAATTTTATATTTTTCAATATCTTCAACCGTCTTCACATTTTGGTCGGGATAATCAAAAGCGAACTCCTGGTTATCGTTGCGAGTTGATAATTCGGAGAAAAATCCCCATCTATTTCTATATCTTGTAAGATGATTTAACGAAAAGTTAACCGCAACACGCCTCAACCAGGCTTCAATGTTTGAAATTCCATTGAAATTCGGGAACCGTTGATAGGCTTTGATGAACACTTCTTGAGCAATGTCCTGCGCATCGGCATTATTTGCCAATAATCGCATCGACGTCGTGTACACCATATTTTGGTAGCGACGGATAAACTGCTCAAATTGTTCATGTTCATTCATCTCTTTAAACAAATCTCTCTGTTGCAACCTCATAATGACAACACAAAAGGAGGCGGAAAAGTTTCAAGAAATCTTTTTTCTCATAAGGATAAAAGAGTATAGAAAGGCGAATGATTTACAGATAAAATTCCATACCTTCAGCCACAGCAAAGCATTCAAGATTTGCCCTTGCGGATCTTATTTTTTCGTGGCAATCAAGGACAATTTTATCCATTTCATCATCGGTGCGGTCAGGGTCATAATGGAACAGCCCTAATTTTTTTACCCCGGCATCAATAGCCAGTTTCAGGGCATCGATGTAAGTTGAATGCCCCCAGCCGCGGGCAAAATCATTATATTCTTCTTCAGTATATTGAGAGTCGTGAAATAAGATGTCCGCGCCTTTACAAAACTCAACATAATCTTCCCGTGTTAAACCGTTTTCGTAGTCATAATTAAGTTCATTATCGGTTAAAAACACAAATGTTTTGCCTTTTTCAATCAATTTAAAACCGTATCCGCCATTTGGGTGGTTTAGTAAAATTGACTCAATTTCTATATTACCGATTTTATTCCCATGCGCATTTACGAAACCAAATTCAAAGTGAGCCTGCAATATGTTTATATCGACCGGGAAATATGGCGCTTGCATCTGGTGGTCTAAATAACGTTTTAGTGAATCCTGCGCATTAGGGCCGCCGCATAAATAAATCGTACAACCTTTGCTGTAAGCAGGAAGAAAAAAAGGAAATCCAAGCAGATGGTCCCAATGGGCATGGGTAAAAACCAGATATATCTCTTTTATCTTTTCTTCGGCGAGTTTTTTACCAAGGTTTCTTATTCCGGAGCCGGCGTCAATCACAATCTCATATCCATCACAAGACCGAACCTCAACGCAGGTAGTGTTACCACCATACCTAAGTGTTTCTGGTCCGGGGACTGCTATTGAACCCCGACATCCCCAAACTTTTATCTTCATAATTATGGTCGGATACTAAACGCTGGCAAATACCTTAAACCAAATTTCTTATAAGATTAAAACCTTATTCAAGATAGTCAAGAAAATAGTATCTTGATAATCCTAAAATATGATACAAATAATTTGGTAGCAACTTAATTTTTGTTAAGGTAATAATATGAAGAAAATGTGTAAAGAAAAATAAATATATCACCCAGCCATCCTATAACAAAAATAAAAAGTGCTGGCTTTATTTTTTATTTGAATCATTAGTATAGATATTGCATTAGCATACAATAAATATATATCCATAACTCTGACAATTAATATTGCGAAAAATATTTTGTCCGTAAAATACCAATCAGCCGAAGGCTGACATTATGAAACTCCATAAGGAGTGGCAGGATTATAGCATTGAAATTAACATAAGGTAAAACCACGCCAGTGGTGATAGAGCGATAATTGAGAATCTAATAATGGCTCTATCACCGCTTTGGGCGGTTTATGATGTTTTTGTATTCCGTCTGCTATAATAATGTCACCTTTTACGAGGTTCTTTTGTGATGCCAGCATTCTTGCTGGCATTTTTTAACCATCGATAGATGGTGGCAGGATTATAGCATAAACATTAACACAGAGGAAAACCCCGTTAGGGGTGTCAGAGCGATAATTTAGAAAGGTAATAATGGCTCTGTCACCGCTTTGGGCGGTTTATGATGTTTTTGTATTCCGTTTGCTATAATAATGTCACCTCTTACGAGGTTCTTTTGTGATGCCAGCATTCTTGCTGGCATTTTTTAACCATCGATAGATGGTGGCAGG
>JAKPVM010000256.1 GCA_029572555.1 Verrucomicrobiota bacterium
AGACTTTCAGCAGCATTGCTGAACGTCTCCGGAGCAGGGATAAAATATTGTGTTATGTTATCAATTTCGGAGACCAAAAAATGTAGCCCAATAAACATTAAGCAGACAGGCAGAAAAAATTCATACTCGATTATTTTTGAAATAAAAATCGATTTAAAAGAATATTTTCCCCAGAGCATTATCACGATGTAAGTAACTAAAAAACTTATTATTGAAGCAACGCCAACAAAGAACGGATTTTCGCTGATATTTACCTTTATGATATGAGAAACCACATTAAGGACTATATTGAACCAGATTAACGTAGAGGCAAAAACTATCACAAGAATTATGCTCTGCAACAAATTGGGGAATCTGTTTTCCTTATTCATAAATTTATTTTTTCGTTGGTCAAATCTGATTCAATTCTATAAGCCTTTCTTTGCGCAAGAACACGACGCGACGGGACATAATTCGCAATAAACTCCCGACGAAATTCCGCAAATGTGCCGTTCTGAATGCTTTTGCGAATATCCACCATTAGTTGCATATAAAAATGCGAGTTGTGAATACTCACAAGCCGTAAACCGAGGATTTCTTTAACATTGAGCAGATGGCGAATATAGGCGCGAGAGAAATTTTTGCAGGCATAGCAACCGCAATTTTCCTCAATCGGTTTGAATTCTGATTTGCAAGCCCCGCCCTTAATTGCGAATGATCCGTGCCGCGTAAAGGCTGTGCCATTTCTCGCTATCCGCGTTGGCAATACGCAATCAAACATATCAACACCGCGAGCGACAAGTTCCACAATTTGAGCAGGCGTTCCTAAACCCATTGCGTAACGAGGTTTTGCTTCAGGCAGATATGGAATTGTTAGTTCAACGGCTCGAAACATTTCTGGTTCAGGTTCGCCTACGCTCACGCCGCCAATTGCATAACCATCAAAATCAAGCGAGACTATTTTTTTTGCGCAATGTTCACGTAGTTCAGGATTACAGCCGCCTTGAACAATGCCAAAGGCAAGTTGTCCCGGTGAGCGCGGTTGTTCTCTACATTCTGCCGCCCACCTGATAGTCCGTTCCACAGCCAACCGCTGGTCTTTGAGTGGCGCATCGTGCGGAGGGCATTCGTCAAAAACCATTGCAATATCAGAACCGAGACATCTTTGAATTTCCATTGCCTCTTTTGGTCCTAAAAACAGCGCTGCGCCGTCAATATGCGAGCGAAATTCAACACCGTGCGCCTTGACTTTGCGAATCTTTGCCAGACTGAATACTTGATAACCTCCGCTATCGGTAAGGATTGGCAAATTCCAACTTATAAATTTGTGAAGCCCGCCTGCTGCCTTGATAATGTCAAGCCCTGGACGTATTACAAGATGATAAGTGTTGCCGAGAATAATTTGAACCCCCATTTCAAGGAGTTCGCGCGGGTCAAGTGCCTTAACTGTGCCCTGTGTCCCCACAGGCATAAATGCAGGCGTTTCAATAGCCCCGCGCTCTGTATGCAGTCGCCCTAAACGCGCCATTGTTTGCGCGTCTTTTTTAAGCAAATCAAACATATTACCTATTTGAACCTAACCAATTACATAAGTTTTATAAAGCCATTTATAGTTTACACTCAAAAATATTTTTGTTACTGTTGCGCTATGAATCTGCTTAAATTGACGCATAATATGGTTGGAAAATTTATTCTTTTAGCTATGTTCGGTTTTCTATGCAATGCCTGCGCATCAGAAATTATCTGGCTGGATACGTTCGACCTTTCGAAAATGCGTCAGGGCTGGGGAAAGCCTCAAATAAATCGCTCAATCAGAGAAAAACAATTATCAATTGGAAATGTAAAATTTGAACGCGGCGTTGGAACACACGCTAAAAGTATATTCTGGTTAGACCTTGGCGGCGAGACGGAAAGATTTGTTGCCTCTGTTGGCGTTGACGATGCCGCTGGTGGACCAGGAAGTATTGTCTTTAAAATCTATGGCGATGGCAAAAAATTGTGGGATTCCGGTTTGATGAAACCGGGCGATAAAGCCAGGCAAATTGACCTACCGCTTTCCGACGTAAATACGGTTTTGCTACTTGTTGAAGATGGCGGCGATGGTGTTAGTTACGACCATGCAGACTGGGCAGATGCCCGTTTTGTAACTTCAGGCAGAAAACCGTTGGCGATTGACGGACCGCCTGAACCAAAGATTATTCTTACTCCAAAGCCTTCAGCCTCGCCAAAAATAAATCCTCCGCGCGTTTATGGTTGTCGTCCTAATAATCCATTTTTATTCAGAATACCCACAACAGGTGAAAGACCAATAGCATTCGAAATTCAAGGTCTTCCCGACAGTTTAAAACTTGATAAGACAAGCGGAATAATTTCAGGCGTTGCGCCTGCTCGCGGTGAATATAAGGTTAAGATTACTGCTAAAAATAAACGTGGCGAAGCAAGCAGTGTTTTGAAAATTGTTAGTGGCGATAAATTAGCGTTGACGCCGCCAATGGGCTGGAATCACTGGTATGCGCATTATGATAGAGTAACTGATAAAAT
Source organism: Verrucomicrobiota bacterium (assembly GCA_029572555.1). GTDB lineage: Bacteria > Verrucomicrobiota > Verrucomicrobiia > Limisphaerales > JAKPVM01 > JAKPVM01. The sequence continues at coordinate 2,521 of JAKPVM010000256.1, forward strand.
GATGAGGGAATCGGCAGACGTGATGGTTTCAAGCGGAATGGCAAACGTTGGTTATCAATATGTGAACATAGACGATTGCTGGATGAACACAGAAAAACATAGAGACCCGATGCGTGTTGGACCTTTGCGCGATGAAAAAGGAAACATTATCCCAAATAAACATTTTCCAGATATGAAAGCCCTTACCGTTTACATTCATTCAAAAGGATTGAAGGCGGGGATTTACACATCGCCCGGACCGCGAACCTGCGGCGGTTTTTGTGGCAGTTATAAATATGAGGAACAGGACGCTAAACAATTTGCGGAGTGGGGATTTGATTTTTTGAAATATGACTGGTGTTCTTATGACGGTGTTGTAAAAGGAGACCACAGTCTTGAAACATTAAAAAAACCTTATAAGTTGATGGGCGATATTTTGAAAAGGTTGAATCGCGATGTTGTATTTAATCTTTGCCAGTATGGAATGGGAAATGTTTGGGAATGGGGTGAAGAAGTCGGTGGACATTGCTGGCGAACTGCGGGCGACCTCGGATTTGAACTGAATAGAATTTTTGAAGTGGCGCTTCGTAATGCAAGTTATCGGAAATATTCCAAACCCGGTTCCTGGAATGACCCGGATTATATTCAGATAGGTTATATTGGAGATGCTCACACTGGCGGTACACCGCAACCATGCAAACTTTCGCCAAATGAACAGTATTCGTTTATGTCTCTGTGGTGTTTGATGGCTGCCCCGCTATTTTATAGCGGCGATATGAGCAAATTAGATGAGTTCACCATCAACATTTTAACAAACCCCGAAGTAATCGAAATTGACCAGGACCCGCTCGGAGAAAGCGCAGTCGTAATTAATAAGTCAGAAGATACATTTGTAATGGTTAAAACCCTTGAAAATGGAGACAGGGCAATCGGTTTATTCAACAAAGGAGAGTTTGAGGATAAAGTAACATTTCTCTGGTCAGACGCCGGGATAAACGGGAAATATCGGGTTCGCGATTTGTGGCGTCAAAAAGAATTAGGCGTCTTTGAAAGGGAGTTCAGCGCGCAAATACCGCGTCGTGGAGTAGTTCTGATTAGGTTATCTGCTCAGGATTAAAGGTTACTTATGACTACTCCTATTCAAACATCAGATTCCAGAATATCTGTAAATTACAACCTCAAATATGTCTGGCTAATCACAATAACAGCGGCGCTTGGCGGACTTTTGTTTGGATATGACTGGGTTGTAATTGGTGGAGCAAAACCATTTTTTGAAAGATATTTTAGACTTACAGACCCCTCGCAAGTTGGCTGGGCAAACAGTTGCGCACTAATTGGCTGTCTTGTTGGCGCAATAGTGGCAGGGATTTTGAGCGACCGTTTTGGAAGAAAACCGTTATTACACTGCGCAGCATTATTGTTTGCAGCCACCTCAATTGGGAATGCCCTTTCCCCAAATTTTGGTATCTTTATTTTCTGGCGAATGCTCGGTGGCACCGCAATTGGTTTAGCGTCAAATCTGTCGCCAATGTATATTGCCGAAATTGCCCCTGCCAGTATGAGAGGGCGTCTGGTTTCAATAAATCAATTGACAATTGTAATGGGGATTTTGCTGGCTCAATTTATTAACTGGTTAATAGCCCGCGATGTTCCGAAAGATGCAACGGATGAATTTATAATAAGTTCCTGGTATGGACAATACGGCTGGCGATGGATGTTTGCAATGACCTCAGTGCCAGCCATTATATTTTTTGTCAGTATGTTTTTCGTTCCGGAGAGTCCGCGCTGGCTTGCTAAAAATGGCAGGTCTAAAGATGCCCGCGAGATTCTGGCAAAAATTGGCGGAACAAGTTATGCCAATGCTGCCTCAAAAGAAATTGAAGAGACATTGAAGAACGACACTAAAAAGGTTGATTTCAGGGAGTTATTTAAGCCTGATTTAAGAAAGCCGCTTGCGCTTGGTATAATCCTTGCCGTGTTTCAACAGTGGTGCGGTATAAATGTTATTTTTAACTATGCCGAAGAAATTTTTCGCGCCGCAAATTACGACATATCCGACGTAATGAAAAATATTGCATGGACAGGTTCGGTAAATATGGCATTCACATTTGTTGCTCTTGGCGTGGTGGATAAAATCGGACGCAGACCGTTGATGTTATTTGGCGCTGGCGGGTTGGCGGTTATTTATATGATACTAGGAGGTTGTTATATGCACAAAGTCCAGGGCTTTCCAATGTTGATTCTTGTGCTTTCAGCAATAGGCTGTTATGCAATGTCGCTTGCGCCGGTAACGTGGGTTGTTATTTCTGAAATATTTCCTAACAGGATTCGCGGCGCCGCAATGGCTGTCTCTGTCACTGCCCTATGGAGCGCTTGTTTTATTCTAACTTATACCTTCCCGATATTAAACAAAAAACTCGGTCCGGCGCATACCTTCTGGATTTACGCCGCAATATGCCTTGTTGGATTTACTTATATATTTTATCGGCTACCGGAAACAAAGGGAAAAACCCTTGAGCAAATTGAAAAAGAACAAATACAATTATGAAACGAATATCAACCCTACTATCCGCAATCATTATAGTTGCGGCATTTTATAACCTATATGCCAGTCAAGTAATACCGCTTTCGGGGAAATGGCAATTCAGCCTTGACAGAAATGATGTCGGCGAACAAGAGCAGTGGTTTAGAACGGTTCTTCCTAAAACTGTAACGCTACCTGGTTCTCTCCCCGCGCAAGGCATTGGTGATGATATATCAGTTGATACAAAATGGACGGGCTCAATCGTTGACCGTTCGTATTTCACTGCACCTGAATACGAGAAATATAGAAAACCGGGAAATATCAAGGTGCCGTTCTGGCTCCAGCCCGAGAAATATTATGTCGGCTCTGCATGGTATCAGCGAGAAATTAATATCCCCGAATCATACAAGGGCAAACGGATTTTTTTAACTCTTGAACGCCCACACTGGGAGACCAAAGTCTGGCTTGATGATAAATATATTGGTTCAACCAACTCTCTCTCAACACCGCATATTTACGAACTTGGCAGAAATATAGAAACGGGGAAACATTGCCTGACTATAAGGGTTGACAATCGTTTGATAGTTAATGTTGGCGTTGATGCGCACAGTGTTAGCGACCATACGCAAGGAAACTGGAACGGCGTTGTCGGCAAAATTGAATTAGAAGCCACAGACCCGGTATGGATTTGCGATGTTCAAGTCTTTCCTGATGTAGTTCACCGTTCAATCCGCGTTAAAGGTTCAATTAATAATCTTACCGGTTCTTCGTCGCGTTGTCCGTTGCATATTGCCGTTTTTCCATATTCGTCATCAGGACAAAAAGATAAGGCTGCTCCGATTGCAGAAAAAAACCATGATGTTCAATGGGATATTTCAGGCGGAACTTTTCAAACTCAAATTGAACTGGGCGATGACGCAAAACTGTGGGACGAATTCAACCCCAATTTATATCGGCTTGTAGCAGAATTGCGCGGGTTTGACTCCCAGTATGAAACCGTTTTCGGTTTGCGGGAAATTTCCACTGATGGCACACAGGTAACAATAAATGGCAGAAAAACGTTTATTAGAGGGACGCTTGATTGCTGTATCTATCCATTGACAGGACACCCGCCGATTGATGTTAAATCGTGGAAAAAAGTAATAAACACGGCAAAGGCTCACGGACTAAATTTAATTAGGTTTCACTCGTGGTGTCCACCCGAAGCCGCATTTATTGCCGCAGACGAACTGGGATTTTATTTTCACGTTGAATGCGCGGTATGGACAACTGTTGGCGATGGTAAATCTGTTGACAACTGGCTATATGAAGAGGGTGAACGGATAATAAAGACTTACGGCAATCATCCATCATTCACATTTCTTTTACACGGGAATGAACCCGGTGGAAAAAATCATCAACGTTATCTCTCAAAATGGGTTGCTTATTTTAAGGAATACGATAATCGGCGGCTATATTCAAGTGGTGCTGGCTGGCCTCAACTTCCGGAAAATCAATTTCACGTTACCCCTGACCCGCGAATTCAATCCTGGGGCGGAGGTTTAAAGACCCGTATAAATTCAAAGCCTCCCGAGACAATGACGGATTACCGCGAATATATAAGCGCAAGAAAAGTCCCTGTCATTAGCCATGAAATTGGACAATGGTGCGTCTATCCAAACTTTGATGAAATCCCGAAATATAAAGGCTATTTAAAGCCGCGTAATTTTGAAATATTCAGGGAGACATTACGGGAAAATAATATGATAGACCTTGCCAAAAAATTCCTGATGGCTTCCGGAAAACTTCAAACACTGTGCTACAAGGAAGATATTGAATCGGCATTAAGGACACCGGGTATGGGCGGATTTGAATTGCTTGACCTTCACGATTTTCCCGGTCAAGGAACTGCGCTTGTTGGCGTTCTTGACCCATTCTGGGAATCAAAAGGTTATGTGACTCCACGGGAGTATAGCCGATTTTGCAACAGCACGGTATTGCTTGCCCGTTTGCCAAAACGAGTCTTTACTCAAAACGAAACCCTCAATGCGCAAATTGAAATCGCCCATTTTGGTTCTTCACCGCTAACAAATGCTACTGTTTACTGGAAGTTGATTGACGAAAAATCAAAGGTTAAAGCCTCCCATACTGCTCAAGTCCCAATTATTGAAATAGGAAATGGAATAAAAATTACCGATGTTAGTTTAAATCTATCATCAATGCCTGCGCCTGCTAAATATCGGCTTGTGGCGGGGTTGCTGAATAGTGAATCGGAAAATGACTGGGACATTTGGGTTTATCCGACATCTGTTCAGACCGAGATTCCTAACGACATCGCTGTTGTGAACGAATTGAATGATGAGGCTCTGAATAAATTGGAAAAAGGCGGTAAAGTCTTGTTGCTAATTCCGCCATCTCGCGTAAGCGGAGATAAACACGGCAAAGTGGCATTAGGTTTTTCGTCTATATTTTGGAACACCGCATGGACAAGGCGTCAACCACCACATACATTAGGGATTTTGTGCGAACCATCTAATCGGATATTTTCAGAATTTCCAACCGAATATCATTCAAATTGGCAGTGGTGGTATATAGTCAGTCGCGCAGGCGCAATGATAATGAATCAATTGCCTGCTGAACTTCGCCCTACGATTCAAATCATAGATGATTGGTTTACAAATCGTCGTTTAGGTATTGCCTTTGAGGCAAGGGTTTTGAATGGCTCACTTTTTGTATGCAGCATAGATTTGGAGAACGTCGACAATCCCGTTGTCCGCCAATTAAGATATTCAATTGTCAAATATATGACGGGCAATTCTTTTAAACCAAAAATCAAGGTTTCACCCGACCAAATTAAAACCATTTATACTTCTGGGACATTAACAGATAAACTTGGTGTTACAATTATTAAATCTACCCAAAGCGAAGAAGGTTATGAGCCTATTATGGCGATTGATGGCGATACATCAACAATGTGGCATTCAAAATGGACTGGTGAAGTTACAAAGTTTCCGCATGAAATCCAGTTCAAATTTAAACAGCCCGTCAAATTACGTTCGCTGATTTTTACACCGCGTCAGGATAATAACCGAAACGGCTGGATTAAGGATTTTGAGATTTATAAAAGCGCTGACGGCACTGACTGGGGAAGTCCAATAACACACGGTAGTTTTCCCAATGACGCAAACCCTAAAACGGTAAGTTTTACTGCTCCAATAACCACGCAGTTTTTAAGAATTGTTGTGCTTTCATCACACTCTGCCGAACCTTTTGCCTCGTTGGCGGAACTTGAGTTTGTTTGTGAGTGATTATCTTACTTTGCCTGTCCATTTTGTGGTTGTTCGACGACTGGCGCAATAATTACTTCGATACCCATTTGTCTTAATTGCTCAACAAGTTC
>JAKPVM010000267.1 GCA_029572555.1 Verrucomicrobiota bacterium
TTTGAATTGTGTTCATTTCATTTTACAACTCTAAAAAACATTCACATAAGATATATCAAAGGATTAAATTAACAGGGATAGACAGGATAGACAGGATTTTTTACAAGATGAACAAGATAAAAAAGATACAATTGTTTATCCTGTGTATCCTGTATATCCTTGTTAAATAAAAATCCCTGTAAATCTTATGTTTTTCTTTTGTTTCCATAAGAAAGAATCACTGTGATAAATCCGCGCTTATCGGTGTTTTTAAATATTTGCGAAAATTTGCGAGAAATTTTCATACTACCTATTTTCGCAGATTAACGAAGCTGTTTATATTATTGTGTCAATTCAACAAATATTTACCCCCCTATATCCAATTGTTATTTGTCTGCTAATATTGGGGGAGTAGATAGTGGACAGTCCTCAAGTATGAGATTTTTAATGACTTTTAGAATCTTCCGAAACAAAATAATTTTAATGGTTTTTATATTTTAAAAGAGTATATTTATATTGTGGGTTGCTATAAGACAATAAGTTTTATCTTATTATTAGGATTGTGGAACGGGATTGCTGAGGGCGACGAGAATAAGTATTCGGCAATTCCCCAGAGGAACGCCTTTAATTTAAGAGAACCGGAACCACCAAAGCCGACTGAACAGCCGCCACCTCCAATCGATGTTAAATTAACCGGAATCACGACTATCCTTGATTCAAAACGGGTTTTTTTACTGGTTAAAGAACAGGGCAAACAGCAACCGGCGGAAACAAAGATATTGAAAGAAGGGGAGAAGGATGGTGAGATAGAAGTTGTTCAAATCAATGAAGTTGATGGAGAGGTAAAAATTATTAATTCAGGTAAAGAAGTGACATTGAATTTTGAAAAAGACGGCGTTAAACTACCATCTGCTCCTGCTACTGCTACAACTACTCCCCCGGTTCCAGGAGGCCGCACTATAATACCTCTGCCGGGGGCAATACCTGCTAATTATGGAGGTTTTACAAATACGCCCAGTGCTAATGTAAGCATTCAAGGAAGGACTATTCCACCGAATCCTTATGCTGTGCCGGGGTATCAACCGCCAAAGGTAAATCCCGGTGTGAACCCATCAACGGTTCCATCAATGCCTTCTATTCCACGTCAAGTAAGACTTCCTGGGTCAAAAAATTAAGATTTTATAACCCGGTTTTATTAAAATACTCGGTTTGAATCTACAACTGATAATCTTTTTTCCATTTTAAAATAGTAATGGCTGGGTTTTTAAACCCAGCCATTTTAAGGTCCCCAAAAATCCCCTATCTATTCCTTAGCGATAATTAATTATAGCGACCAACCTTTGCGATAAGTCCGTCTAACAAATTTAGCTGCTTCACGAAGGTTAGGCGAACGCATTTTTGGACCGTCCCATTCCATTTTCTTTGCCACGCCAACTCTCAATGCAACACAGCCAAGGAGAATTATTTCCGTAAGATATCCTGCTATCTCAAAGTTTGAATAAGCGGCCTTTTTGCGGTCATTCATCATATCAAACCATTCTTTATTATGACCGGGTGAACGTGGGATTGTTTGAGGCACTGCTTTGCAAACCTCATGGTCGTTTCCAGATTTAAATTCAGATTCGCCTTTTAAGATAACGTAAAATTGCGAACCGTAATCATCAGGCGAGAAGATTTTGCCTTTATCACCGATTAAAAGGCAGCCACTGCCCGGTAATGAACCGCGCATATCTACAATTTCTTTTGTTAAATCCGGGTTCGGTCTTAGCGCCTTGACCTCTTTGTCTCCCGGGTTGCCATCATACCACCAGAATTTCAAGGGAGGCATATCTTCACGAGACGGAAATTCAAAACGAATCCTTGATGTCTTCGGGAATGTTTCCGGGAAAAGTTGTGAAGTTTCTTCAACTTCAACTACATTTGGATAGCCCATTTTGAGTGCTCTGAATGGCATATTTACTGTATGGCAAGCCATATCGCCAAGAGCGCCAGTACCAAAATCATACCAACCGCGCCAGTTAAATGAATGATAAACACCCTTCTTGTAAGGTCTAAACTCCGCTGGGCCAAGCCACAAATCCCAGTCAAGTGTAGCCGGAACCGGATCTTCGCCCTGAGGTCTATTTATGCCTTGTGGCCAAATTGGACGGTTTGACCAAACGTGCAGTTCGCGAACTGGTCCAATTATGCCTGCCTGAATTACTTCAACAGCCCTGCGCAAACCGCCACCAGCGCTGCCTTGATTCCCCATTTGCGTAGCAAGGTTTTTCTCTTTTGCAAGACGACGTAGTTCACGGGCTTCCCATACGGTTTGAACAAGCGGTTTCTGGCAATAAATATGTTTGCCCATCTTCATCGCCATAGCGGCGGCGACGCCGTGGACATGGTCAGGAGTTGAAACCGTTACTGCATCGATGGATTTGTCCATCTCTTCTAACATCTTGCGGAAATCGCGATACTTTTTGGCATCGGGATATTTTTGAGCCTTGCGGTTTAATGTGTTTTCATCAACATCGCAAATTGCAACTATTTCACCGCCACATCGAGCGGAATCGTCGCAATCACTGTCTCCCTTTCCGCCAACGCCAATGCAAGCAACGCGGATTTTTTCGTTCAGATTTTGTCCGTTAACAAAATACGGCGCAGTAATTATCCCCGTAGATACTATGGTTGAGTATCGGATAAAATTACGTCTGCTAATCATTTTTGTTTTCATAATAAATATATTTGACTATATAGACTATCTAATTTGACGGCATATTCAAGGAATTTTTTTATTATTTTCTGCGATGTGGCGATTTAGAAGTTAAAGGATAATTAGTTCAATAGACTGAAAAACAAGCCGCAATCAGATTTATGCATACAAGAGTGAAAAACAATTACCCCGAAAAACAAGTTAATTAAAATTATTATGGATAACTTACTGGTGTTGGATTAATTATAATTTTTTGTATATTTGGCATTTCCTGAAACAATGAGTCTGCTTTTTTATTCGGCACAACGGGATTTGTGCTTGAAGATTGTGTTTCGTTAATTGAAGAAAGTCGATTAATATCTCCCATTGCTGGGTCTAATTTTGAAGGTTGAGCAAGTTCCCAGGGATTATTTTGTGTAAAGTCTTTATTTGGCTGAACGTCGCCGCCCTTTATTGGGCTCATTATTACAAATCCCAATGCTATTACAATTAAAGCAAAACCACCTGCATAAGATGGTCGTTTAATTAATGTACGAACAAAGTTAATAAACCAGGATTCCTGGTCTTGCTGGTTCTCATTTTCAATTTTGCTAATTACACGCGTTGAAAAATCATCAAAATACCCATCCTTCGGTTTTTCAAACTTCTTTAAGGAGAGAAGTTTAATTAACCGTTCAAAATCTTGTTGTTCATTATGCATTTTCATCTTTACTTTAGCAAATCTGATAGAAGTTGTTGCAGTTGCTGCCGGGCATAAAACAGCCTTGACCTTACCGTTCCTGAATTGCAGTCCAGGACTTTTGCAATCTCATCGTGCGACATTCCTTCAACATCGTGCATAACCACTACCAATCTATGTTTTTCTGACAATTTTAATAGCGCAATGTTCAATTTTTCTTGGATTTCATTTAAGTTAATTTCTCGCAGTGGTGTTTTATCATTGATTAAAGAGACAAGGTCAGGGTGGTTTTCAACATTAAAATCCAGATTATTGAGACTCATTGAAACGCCTTCTTTGCGATTTTTAATGTGGTTAAGCGTCTTATTAATCGCAATTCGGTATAGCCATGTATAAAAAGAGGAGTCTCCTTTAAATGATTTTATGGCGCGAAACGCCTTAATAAATGTTTCCTGGGCAAGGTCATCGGTAATATCGCGGTTTGCGGTCATATTGTAAATGGTATTATATATTCGTTCTTGATACCGACGCACTAATTCATCATAAGCCTCCAGGTCGCCATTTTGGGAACGTTTAACAAGGGTAATATCGTCTGCGGCTCTACGTTCCTGCGATGGTTTTTTGGCGCCCTGTTGTGGAGCGACTTGCTTGTTTTTTTCTGTGGATGCTGATTGCTCCATAAAATTGTTAATCCTTAGGCGCCAGTGATTCTATCTGTTCCAACAGAAAATCCGAAAGTTTGATTAATGCCGAAAAACATCCCGGATTCACAACTGTTGTGCTTTTTAATATTGGTGCTAAAGATTCTTTAGATTTATTGATAAATGCTGATAAATATTCTTGTGATTTTTCAAGGATATGATTTTGTTTGAACAACTCTCGCAGTTCTGCAAAGTAATGCTTATCCCAGTTTTTAAGATGTTTTCTTAACTCGGTTGCCTTGCTATGGTCTAAAGTTTCAAATAACAAAAGGACTGGAAGAGTTAGTTTTCCTTTTGCGATATCGGTTCCAAGAGATTTTCCTGCCTTTAATTCGTTTCCAAAGAGGTCAAGACAATCATCATAAATCTGATACGCTGTTCCCAATGTAAGCCCAAATTCGCGGAACGCCCGGCGATACTTTTGATTACCACCGCTTAAATAAACGCCAAGTTCACACGATAGCGCAAATAGCTCACCGGTCTTCATTTCAAGCGCTTTAAAATATTCAGCCTTTGAAAAATCAAATTGCCACTGACGCCGTGTTTGAAGGATTTCACCCGCACATACCGTATTTGTAGCAGACGATACCGCCCTGCATACTTCTGTTGTGGGATAACCCGATGTCAATTTCAATGCATGCGCAAACAGGCAATCTCCTAAAAGTACCGTAATGTCGTTTCCCCAGTTTGTTGCAACAGTCGGTCTACCACGACGAATTTTAGCACCATCTATGACATCATCATGAACGAGTGTAGCAAGATGAACCATTTCTACAATTACCGCCGCCGTAATATGGGAATCTTCAAGTTCTCCAATGGCTTTTCCGCTTAATGCTAATAAAACCGGTCTTAATTGTTTTCCCTGACTCTGTAGTGCATACGCCACATAGTCGGTTATTGAACTGTCAAAAGCGTTAACCTGTTCGGCAAGCCGTTTATTAACATTTTCTAAAAACGGTATCACTGGCTCAATTAATTGCACCCACGCCGATGTTTTATCAACAGATTGCCTTAATTGGTCTGAATCTACTTCCGAATTTGTGGCAAATGCCGACATTATTAAAAGTCTACTTTAAGTTAAATTTTAGTCAAACCTTCTAATCAAAACTATTTTCCACAACAATGTTTATACTTTTTCCCACTTCCACATGGACAAGGGTCGTTTCTACCGACCCTAATACCTGCCCTAACGGTTTTACCTTTGGGTGGTTCTTCTTGTTGAGTAGCGACTCTGCTCACCAATTCTGCTGCCTCACTAACAATTTCACTGCCGACTGTTGCAGTCCTTGTGGAAGATGTCGTCGTTGTTTGTCTTCCACTAAACGGAGAAAATTCTTGATGCAAAGTTTGCTGTGGTTTATTGCGTAAAAAGTTTTCAAACGCTAATACACTTGAAGCGCTTCGGAATATATTGTGGCAAATCTCAGTTTTAATATTGATCCGCAACTCCTCAAACATTTTATGGGCTTCTACTTTGTATTCTATAAGCGGATCTCTCTGTCCATAAGCGCGCAGACCGATACTATTTCGCAAAGAATCCATATTATACAGGTGTTCTTGCCATAATTTATCCACTGCGCTTAAAATTGTGTATCGCTCCATTGCCTCAACGACTTCCTGGTCAGGTTCATATTTTACCTTAAGTTCATACGCATTTCTGGCAGCCTCGCTTATAAATCTTGCGACTGCATATTGCGCAGAGGACAATCCGCCAAAAATTGAATTTTCCTCCGGCAATTCTCCTCCTGCATAAGCCGCTTTTAAGATTTCTCCTTCGGGCATATTAAGTGGAAAGTTAATGTTTACCCAATCGGCAAGTTCTCTAACGCTCCATTCTTGCGGGTCAGACTCTGGATTTGAGTATTGTTCGGTCTTCATTATAATAACTTCATCCATTATTTCTAACAGTCGCTCACGAATATTTATCCCGTGAATTATCTCATTCCTAAATCCATAAATAACTTCCCTTTGCTTGTTCATTACATCATCGTATTCAAGCACCCGCTTTCTAATCTGGTAGTTCTGTTGTTCCACCCGTTTTTGCGCCTGTGCTATTGACCTATTTAACAATGGATGTTGGAGCTCCTGACCCTCTTCAAGCCCTACCCGCTCCATAACCTTTACAATTTTTTCTGAACCAAACAGACGCATCAAATCATCTTCAAGAGATACAAAAAAGTGCGAAGACCCCGGATCACCTTGACGGGCACATCTACCTCGCAACTGATTGTCAATACGTCTGGCTTCGTGTCGTTCTGTGCCGATGACGTGTAAGCCACCAAGTTCTGCAATACCCGGACCGAGTTTAATATCGGTACCGCGACCAGCCATATTAGTTGCGATTGTAATGGCACCCCGTTGTCCTGCCCTGGCTACTATTTCCGCTTCCCGTTGATGTTGTTTTGCGTTCAAAACATTGTGCGGAAGTCCAATCTTTTGAAGCAATCTTGAAAGATGTTCGCTTGTTTCAACTGCAACCGTACCTACAAGAATTGGTCTGCCTTGATTATGTATTTCTTGAATCTCTTTTAAGACAGAACTGAATTTTTCCCGTTTGGTTTTATAGACTGAATCATTCCGGTCTTTTCTTATACAGGGTTTATTTGTTGGCACAACAAGGACACCAAGTTTGTAAATATCCAGAAACTCCTGCCCTTCCGTTGCCGCGGTTCCTGTCATACCGGCAAGTTTATGATACAAACGGAAATAGTTCTGGATTGTTATCGTGGCATAAGTCTGTGTTTCTTCCTCGACTATCAATCCCTCTTTGGCTTCAACTGCCTGGTGAAGACCGTCGCTCCAACGTCTCCCATACATTGGTCTGCCGGTATGTTCGTCAACAATTACAATCTTGCCGTTTTCAATAACATAATGAACATCTAATTGGAACAGGCTGTATGCTTTAAGCAATTGGCTAATGCAGTGCATCCGTTGCGCCTTTTGGTCAAACTCTTGCTGAATTTTTTGCTTCATCAAAAGCCGCTTATGCGGGTCTTGTTCGGGACCTGTATCTATTTCAGTAAAGGCAAGCGCAAGGTCGGGCAAGACGAATGAATCCGGGTCTGATGGGCTTAAAAAATTTCTTCCTTTTTCGGTTAAATCCGAGTCATTGGTTTTTTCGTCAATCGCATAATATAATTCCTCTTTCTCGGCGTAAAGTTCTCGCTTTGACTGGTCAGCGTGAAGCATTAACTCTGCTTGTTCCATTAGCCTTCTATTTTCAGGCTCTTCAAGCATTCTCATTAAACCTTCCGAACGGGGGTCTCCAAGTTTTACCCTATATAAAAGGATGCCAATTCTTCGTTCAAGTTCTTCCTTATTTTTAACTTCAGCACCGTTCCCCGGATGAAGTTTTTTTATGAGTTCTTCGGCTTCTGATAGAAACCGATTACATAGCCGTTTTTGCGCTGCAACCAATGACTCAATTGCTGGTTTGTATTTTACATAAGTTTCAGAATCACGGTTCATTACAGATGGACCGCTGATGATTAATGGCGTCCGGGCTTCATCTATAAGGATTGAGTCAACTTCATCAACAATTGCGTAATAATGTCCTCGTTGCACCTGTTCTTCCAGGCTTGTCGCCATTCCGTTATCGCGCAGATAATCAAAACCGAATTCGGCGTTTGTTCCATAAGTAATATCGCAACCGTATTGCTGGCGTCGAACAGCAGGCGGCTGGTCGTGTATAATACAACCTACGGTTAAGCCGAGGAACTTATAAATTGCACCCATCCACTCGCTATCCCGCGCCGCGAGATAATCATTTACCGTGACTATATGAACGCCTCGTCCTGTAAGGGCGTTCAAATACGCTGGCATTGTGGCAACCAATGTCTTGCCTTCGCCTGTTGCCATTTCAGCGATTTTCCCTTGATGCAAGGCAGTGGCGCCTATTAACTGAACATCAAACGGCACCATATCCCATTTCACCGGATTACCGCGGACAATAATTTCGGTTCCAAGCATCCTTCTGCAGGTGTTCTTTACAACGGCATAAGCCTCAGGCAATATTTCCTCCAGCCGACGCGCAAGTTCTTCATTGTCTTGAATTTTAGACAACTCTTTCTTCCACACAGCGGTTTTTTCTCGTAGCGCTTCATCAGGCAAAGACTGTAGCTTTTGTTCAAATTCGTTGATTTTCACAACTATCGGGCGGAGTTTTTTCAACTCACGCTCGTTTTTAGTTCCAAAAATCTTTTTCGCAATATAACCAATCATCTGTTTCCCAATTAAAGTTAATATAAAATCAATAGTATACTATGATTTCTTCTAAAATCTATACCACTCTTTAAATCAAGTCTAACTTATTTAACTTACCGAAAATTGCCCTTGACGTCAAAATCTTAAATATATAACCCCCTGTTGACCTGTTGCCTCATAAATAATGACACCGAACACTACCGACGCAATATTAAAGAGGGAAAAGAACGCTGATTAACACAGATGAAACAGATTTACGCAGATGACAAATAAAGATAATTAACAACGATTTACGATATAAAAATTGTATCTCGTTAATCTTTGTGTCTTGTTTCTTATATCCTTGTTTCTTGCATCTTATTTATTCTACAAATGCTCTGTCTATCCCTGTTAAATAATAAAATAAAAATCTGTGTTAAATCCTGTTCATCCGCGCAAATCAACGTTCTTCCCTTCCCCTCTACAGGCAGGAATGCCTGTGCTACACTTGACCTGTCAGCAGGAATGCTGGCGCCATATTAAAGCATAGCAGGTTGGTTTTATAAAGGATTTCTTATTTAATATAAATTCTGGAATTCAAAATAATTTTGTTTATTATAGAACCTATGAAAGATAAAGATGTTTCAAAAATTAAAGCCATAACGACTAAGGCGAAAGAGTTTTTAGATGGTAAAAATCAGGATATAGAAAAGATTCAACATTCGCCGTTTAAACAGTATTTGATATTTATAAAGATTGTTGTAGATAGTTTCATAAAAAATAGATGTCTCTCACGGTCATCGGCTCTGGCATATACGACTTTGTTAGGGCTAATTCCTATGCTCGCCGTGGCGATAGGTGTAACAACGAGTCTTTTACAGAAGGAAGGTGAAAAGCCGATTGAACAATTAATAGATAAATTCGTCGTGTATGTTGCGCCTGCGCTTGACCTTGAAGTGAAGAAAGATGGGGTAGAAACCACAGGAAAACGAAAGGAGATTGTGGAAAAGATTTCGGGATTTATTTCAAATATTCATAGTGGTGCGCTGGGGGGAACTGGTGTTGCCGCTCTTATTTTCATCGTGGTTTCTATGTTGAGGACGATTGAGAAAACTTTCAATGATATCTGGGGTGTATTGAAGGGACGTTCTTTTATTAATGCATTTATTCAGTACTGGGCTGTGATAACGTTAGGACCATTGCTGTTGGTTTTTGCAATAGGGTTAACTTCCTCGCCCTATTTTTCACAAACCAAGGCTATTATAGATGCGTTAGGTGTTTTGGGAAATATTATAATTTTTCTGTTACCATTTATTATATTAAGTATTGGTTTTACCATATTTTATAATCTAATGCCGAATACTCGGGTTCAGTGGAGCGCCGCCCTTGTTGGGGGAATTGTTGGCGGGAGTTTATGGCAGATAAATAGTATGTGCAACGCCCTTTATGTTAATCGTGTTGTAACTTACAGCAAGATATACGGAAGTTTAGGTTTGCTTCCTGTATTTTTGGTTGGATTATATTTTTCGTGGGTTATTTTGTTGCTTGGCGCTCAGGTTGCTTACGCTTATCAAAATAGATGGGCGTATCTTCAGGAAAAACTTATTGAGTCTGTTAACCAGTATGGGAGGGAGTTTGTGGCTTTAAGGATAATGGTTCACCTGTGCAGGGCTTTTGAGTTTGGCTATGGCGCTCAAAAAATGGATTCTATAACAAAGGCTCTTGGCATACCACCACAACTTGCGTTTAAGGTTTTGAATATGCTTGTGAACGAAGGGTTATTGATTAGCATTTCCGACCACGAAACCTCGTATATTCCGGCAAAGCCTATAGAGAAAATCTCGGCATTTGACGTCATCAATGCAATGCGCAGGGCAAATGGGCACGAAATCGATACCGCAAACGATACTATACGGTCATTTGTTCGCAAATGTTATGATGAACTTGTTCTTACGGAAAAACAGGTGGGCGAAAAGATGAGTATGAAACAGTTTGCCTTGTTAGAACAAGCGCCAACGGCATAAATAGTGAAGTTTGAGTAACGAAATTTATGATTAAGCATTAACGTATAGGGGAAATATGAAGATATTAAAAGACGACCTTGATTGGGCTGTTTCGGAAGGAATATTGTCGAAGGAACAAGCCGAAAAATTATGGAGTGCGTTAGAATCAAAATATGCCAATCGCCCTAAATTTGATGTGGCGCATATTGCCTACTATTTCGGCGGTATGGTCGCAATATCGGCTATGTTCTGGTTTATGAACGAAACATGGAAACAGTACGGAGGCTTTGGAATTTTTGTAATATCTGTTGTCTACGCCGTCTGTTTTGTACTTGCGGGCAGAACATTATGGTATAAACAAGGGCTTAAAATACCGGGAGGAATTCTTATTACATTAGCAGTATTTATGATACCCGTTGCTATCTACGGATTAGAGCAATTTACTGGATTATGGCCGAAAGACATTGGAGACAACTATTTTGGTTATTTGATGAAAATTAGAAAAAACTGGGTTTTAATAGAACTCGGAACAATTGTAGCCGGTTTAGTAGCATTAAAGTATATCAGATTTCCGTTTTTAACAGCGCCCATTGCAATAGCCTTGTACAAAATGTCTCTTGATATCATTTCGCTATTTATATCCGGTGTTGAATATATGCCGACGGAAATACAGATGAATATTTCTATATGGTTTGGGTTGATAATAATATTAGTTGCTTATTTGATAGATAGACGAACCAATGAAGATTATTCATTCTGGCTTTATCTTTTTGGTATGCTGGCTTTTTGGATAGGTTTATCGTATATAGCATTTTCGCAATGGGATGATAGTCATTTAAAAATGTTTATTTATTGTCTGATTAATATTATTGTAATGATAATTTCTCTCGTATTGCAAAGACCTCTTTTCATTGTTTTTGGAGTGATTGGCATATTTAGCTACATAATATATTTAGCGCAGAGGGCTTTTGAAAATTCGCTAATTTTCCCTTTCATTTTAACCATAATTGGTATTGCTATCATCTATTTTGGTATTAAGTATCAGCAAAATCGCAATGTTTGGGAACAAGCCATTTTACGGCTTATTCCATCAAAAATTAAACGATTATTACCTACGGAGAGGATACGTTTGAAAAATAAGTGATTTGTGAACGGAAATGGATAGTTTCTGCTTTGAAACCTAATCATTTTGTAGCATTAAGTAGGTTAGCCGTTGTATTTATTTTTTCTAAACTTTAAGAAAATATTAATCGAGATGAGGAGCATACCTATTGTTGACAAGGCGATGCCAAAAACAAATGGCTTGTCAATATAAACAAGGCGGATTGAATGAGAACCGCTCGGGGATTCAATCGCTGTAAAGGCATAATTTGCAGGGTAAATTTTTGTCTCTATTCCGTCTATATATGCCTTCCAATTTTTATAAAAAGATTGTGAGATAACAACCATTGTTGGTTCGTTGCAGACTATCTGGAAACTGATTTTATGAGGCGAGAAATTTATGTTGTCCAATTTTACTTTGTTATTAAATTTTGCAGAGATATCGCCTTTGCAATCCGTCGGTAGATAAACATTTCGGCGAGGGTCAAGAGTTAAGAGTTTTTTGAAAATTTCTGGTGGGTTTTCAAATTCGGGATTTTGTCCAGCAGTTATGAACGGCAGAAATGTATTACGTCTTTGAAAATGGAAAAATTTTCCTTTTTCGTTAATATGGGAGATGGACATTAAATCTAGAAGGTTTTCAGGCAAATCGCCATCTTTTCTCCGAAGCAAAAAATAAAAGTCATAATACCGTTTTATTTCAAGCGGGAAGAAACCGTCTGCCTTTGGAAAATTTTCCAGAAGATTGCAATTACAAAATAGGAAGAGACGGCTTGCCATATAATCAGAAACAAGGTCTCGCATATAAACATGGCCGAACAACTGGTCATCATTTGGTCTTAAGAAGACCCTTGATACGTCGGGTTCTGGCAATGGTTGAAGTGAACTATCTTTTTGCCATTCTTGTCTTGTTATATTTGGTTCATAAACCCACGGTTCAATGGTCGGATTTTGAATTGGGTTGTGAGTATAAAGGTCAACGAAAATTATCACAGGCAAAAAGAATTGAAGTCCCCAATGTGGACGGAGCCGTTTAATTAGCCCATATATCACAACAATAGCGCCGAAACACAACAGCCAACGTTCAACCGCATTATAAGTTGTCTCGTACCAGTTGTCTCTTTCAAGCGGGAAAATCAGAGCGTCAAATAAAATTAATCCGCTAACGATAAAACCGATACCTACAATTATCAAAAAGGTTTTCATCTCTCTTAAAGATGAAGCAGTATCTTTCTGAAAGATTAATGAAACTCCTTCGGCAGCAAGAAATGGCACAGCCATTACTGAAACGATGACAAATTTTACGGGATATCTCATCATCTTAAGCGCAGGCAGAATTTTTATGGCTGGTTCATATAGTATGCCTTCTTTTCCGATTGCAAGCGCCACACCTAAAAGAAACAAAATAGCCAGAATAAAAATGTATGTTTTATTAGACCGTAATACAGTAAAGATGGAGAGTAATATAATGAATAAGCCGCAGTAGTATGAAGATGTCCAACATTGATAATATTGGAGAAACACGCCGAGTTCAGAGTGATAAAAATGAAAAAGCGGAACAAAAAAGTTAGCCCATCCATAAACCGGCATATTCCAGACCGAACCGATAAAACGACCACCGCGATTTGATTCATTGACAAGTTCTAAAAACGGCAAAAGTTGAATTGAAGTAATGATTGCCATTCCAATAGCGGCAACTACCAGAGCGATTATGATTTTAGATTTTTTAGAAAATATAATTGGTAGCACTATTGCAGCGGTAATGAGATAAGTTGCAGCGGTTATTTCCGGTGAACCTGCCAGCAGTTGCATTGAGCCTGTAATAATTATTTTATAAATCTGCGGTTTTTCAGAGACTACAAGTTGGTAGACCGATGCTATGAACCAGGGGGACCAGCCTAAGGCAGCGATGTTTGATTGCCACATTACACAATTAATTGCTATACCGCTGAAACAGTAGGCAATAGCGCCGACTGTTGCGCCGAGCCTGTTTTTTGTTAAGAGTATGAGGAGTAAATACATTCCGAACCCGCCAAAGAAGAGGTGCAACAAATTAAAAATCGGCAGAGACCATTCAAGTGGAAAAAAAAGATAAAACAGCGCAGGCGGATAAAGCACCTGTGTGTTCCATTGTGCTAAAAACGGGATGCCGCAATTACTCAAAGGATTCCATAACGGAATCTTTCCCTGCCAGAAACATTCTCGCCAGTAGAATGCGTTCGGATAAGAAAAAATTCCATAGTCGCGATAGACGAAAGATGCGATCCCGGTAACTACCTCTGGAAAAGCAGCGATGATTGTTAAGGCTAAAAGAAGAGCAAATCGTCCGGGTGTGAACCAATTCTTTAAATTATTTTGATTTGCTTCCATTGTGATAGTCGCAGGTGTTATACCTTTATATCAAGATAACAGATGACATTCTGTTTCATTGAATCCATAAACAACGGGATTGTGTTTTCGCCATTTTATCTAATCCGCTCATAGTGGTTGCTATTTTTGTCTCTTTTGCATTTATCAATAAATATCGTTTATTTAATACATTATAGTTTTAAAATACAAAAACATTTTATTTCGTTTATGGAATTAAAAAAACAGAACGATTCATTTTTTTTTTGTAAAAGAAGAGATACAGTATAATTATATAATATTGAGTTATGAGAATTTTTAAAATCCCGTATTTGATATTGGCAATTAGACAATTGTGTGTCAGCGCTTTCACACAAGATTTTGTGATAAACGGTGTTGCAGATAAGCAGACATACCAAGGCAGCGCAAATTTTTATGTGCAGGCTTCAAGTGGATATAGTTATGACGTTACGTTAAATGGTATTCCTGTGCCTGTAAATGTAACAAATTGGGTGAACAAGATGGATTATTATGAACTTTTTGCGACCCGCACAAATAATGCTACTTTTGAAGTAACGAATCGGTTGATTCGGTTCATTATAATTGCAAGCGATAGAGGAGCACCAGAGAAGGGATTGATTAAGTGGAACCCTTATCCGTTGACGCCATCCTCTTCGGCTGAATTTGATGGGGCGCAGTTAAAATTGATGGTACCTAACAATTATCCCGTTGGTTTGCCAATACCGATTATTGCAAGGGTGGAAGAACAAGATGGCAATGAACGGCGGGTGAACGGGAAGATATCGGCGCCCGGTTTTGAAGGATACGATATTAAATTGTTCAGAGGGCATGGCTCTGTTTTTTTACCTGCCACAAATTCGCCAGGTCAAATTAATTATAATGCCAGTATTTATAATTTAAGTGTACAGAGGATAATAACCATTGATTCTAACGACTGGACATCGGTCTCAGGGACGATTTCTGGTTCTGTCAACTGGGCAAAGAATTCAAGGATTTATCTAACTGGCAATATTGAGATTCCAGCAAATTCTACATTAACGATTGAGTCGGGGACAGTAATCAAACTCAATCCGCTGGTTAATATCACAAATAACGGAACGATGATAATTAATGGGACGATTGAGGAACCGGTAGTTTTTACTTCAACAAATATTGTTCACCCAGAAGAACACACTGGCGCGTGGGGCGGATTTATAATGAAAAGCGCAACATCGCGTTTGATTGCAAATTGCGCTATATTTGCTGGTGGAGGTGGCGCTACAAGTTTTAGTTTTTCTCCCGGTGGCAGCCACAGGAGTGAACAGCCAGTGTTGTTCTTGCAATATGGCGCCGCGGCATTCCTTACAAATAGCGCAATAATTAACACAGCTGGGCAGATTGGCAACGGTTATCAATCCGACCTTACATTTGACCATTGTCATATTCAGAGGGCAATAACCTGTGGCGAATATGTGGGTGGAACAATAATTGTTAATCATACTGCTATTTTTGAATTTCCTATAGATGATGGGGTAGTTGACACTGATATTGCAGATGCCGACTACGATGGAATCTATTTTACCGAAGGGACGCATATCTTGTTAAATAGCCTTTTTGGATTTGCCAAAGACGACGCAATTGATTCTGGTTCTGGCGGAGCGGGCACTGTGCTTTTGAGTAATTGCTGGGTAGAA
Source organism: Verrucomicrobiota bacterium (assembly GCA_029572555.1). GTDB lineage: Bacteria > Verrucomicrobiota > Verrucomicrobiia > Limisphaerales > JAKPVM01 > JAKPVM01. The sequence goes on from JAKPVM010000267.1 coordinate 15,381, forward strand.
GCGGCTCTTCACGAAGCCCTTGCGTGGTCTGGTGGCGGACGGGTAACCTGGACTTATGATTCTGTGTTGATGAATTGCGGTCAGGGGATTGAGTGTGGGTGGAGCACAGGGAATAATAGTCCGCTTTGTTATGCAGAACGGTTGTTATCAACGGCAAACTCGGTTGGCGCCCGTTTAGGCGATAACTATGATTGGTCTTATAATGGTTTTTTGCAAATTTCAAACTCAATCATAGTCAACAATTATCGCGATGTCTGGGGGATGAATTGGGCTGATTGGACTTACCGTGTGAACCAGAT
>JAKPVM010000329.1 GCA_029572555.1 Verrucomicrobiota bacterium
ATCTGGCAGGGAGATTGGACCTTGGTTCTACTTGCTGCTGTAGTTGCAGCTGTTAGTGAACGGTATAGGATATCTCAAGCATTTGGCTGGGAAGAGTTAAGCCGGATAATCACCTGGCTTCCATTGCTATTTTTGGGAGTAATCCTCTCGATTCAATCTTCGCCACTTTCAGCTCTGGCAATCATTGGTTTCTGGGTTGCCTGGGAATTGAAGTGGTGGGGTGGTGCGGATGCGGTCAGTGCCATTACCGTTTGTCTGATATGGCCAGGGATGGTCTTTATTATATCGTTTCTGGCTATTCACTTAATTGTTGTGATTGTTTCAGGATTGGTTTCAGTGGTACGGGAACAGAAAATCAAGCTTCACCGATTACCGGGATTGCCGATATTGTTGGCCTCGGTTTTGTTATTAATTGCCCTCAATACAATATAACCGGATATTTGTTGAAAATATTTGCCAAACATTGCTTGTTTAAGAAGTTCTTCAAGATGAAAAATGGAAAAACTGTGAAATTTTGTCTTCTCTAGACAAGTTTAAATCGGTAGAGTGAAAGTGCATCGCTTTATCCATTTGTTTGTTCGAATAAAAAACAGATCTATATGCGCCTGTTACTCGTTGGTGGTTAAAATAATCAATTGCTCTTGGGTTTAATTCTACCAGCCGATTTTCTAGTTCTTTATACTTTAATCGGTCAGCCGTTTCTGGTGACATAATTAGTAACAATAAATTAGGTGTTAATGGATAAGATATAAGTAAGACATTGGTGAAAATTCCTGGTTCTTTTTGAAAATCTGCAAGTACGTAGACAGGATTGTCGGAGGTATACAAAACACTTCCCTTTCCAACCTGACCCAGTATCCATATTCCTCCTGCAATTGATTTCTGAATTGCACTTACAAGATTATTGTTGAATAATAATTTTGTATGGATTATTTTTAAATATTCAGAATTATTTTCATCAAACAAAAAATCTCGATTTTTGTTGTTTTGATTAAGTAAATCTTGAAAATAATCCCTAAAAGCTAATGTTCTTAAATATTGGAAAGTAATATAAAAACTTATTTGGTTTCGATTGTATTCTTCTTGAATGGATTGCACATGAGAATTGAGACACAATTCTTTATTTGCAAATTGATTAACAAGATTGTCAATAAAATTAAAAAGTGGTTCAATGTAAGATGATAGGTATTTATCGGTAAAATCTTTACCAAGTTGCTTGAAAAACAACTTTATCTCTTGGTTTAATCCTTCTTGCCCAGTGATAATTTTATCAATATTGATATCATAAAACCCTCCTTCACATGCTATATGATTTATGGGTTGATTACATCTGATTTCGTTTTTCGCTTTATCGAAGACAAACACATTGAGTTGTTTTAAATCGCTCGCAAAGTATTTTAAATATCGTTGTTGAACATAATGTTCTAGAGTGCTTTTTTTGCTCAATTTTCCACCTCGTAGGGACACAAACTTATTGGAAAAAATAGTTCAATGAGAATTATATAAGATACTCCAGAAGATAAATATACTTATTCAAAATATCGAGGATCCGTAGCAAATTACCCCAAGGGCATTATTTTTATGCCCACTAGGATAGATCAAAAAATTCGTTATACTAAAAATAGAGGATAGTAATTTTAGAAATCGTTGGCCGGACATTAACCTGCTGGATATGCAGAGCATGTCCGGCTTTTTATTTTTCAGATACCTTTATTGCAAGGAGCGCTCTTTGACCGCCAGCATTGCCTTATTAGCCCTGTTTTTCGTTTGCACGATCTATGATCTGCATGATTGTGAAGTTCCGATGCCATTAACCGTCGGAGGAATGGTTGGTGCCGGCATATATGCGCTGTTTATTGGATTGTGGGCTCCCGTGTTACTGACCATCGCTTTGACCCATGTTGCAGATTTCAACCCAAGAGAGAAACGTCTGGCCTTCAGTTTGACCTTAGCCGCGTTTTCTGCAATTTTCCAACCTGAAGCAGCCTTGATTTGTGCACTCATTCTCGGATTCTGGTTATTGTGGGAATTTGGAATCCTGGGCGGCGCAGATGTGAAGCTATTGATCGCTGCGACACTTGTCTTAGGGAATCCAATTGTTCTGATCCCCATTGCGGTTTCTGGGGGAATCCAGGGTGTAATTGCAAGCCTGCAAAAGAAGAGAGAGATTCCTTTTGTTGCATCGATATTCTGTGGAACCTTGTTGTTTGTTGTTTATCCATATTTCTCCTGCTACTTGGGAAAAGTTTGAAGTATATGTTATCGGTGAAAATTTTATTCTTATTTTGTATAGCAAACCTGTACGCAGGACTTCGTAAAACGGAAGGAGGTGATTGGCTTTGCGTTTCCTAAATGATAACCGGGGAATCGAGTCGACTGAGGTCGCTTTGATTATTGCAGTGGTTGTCCTGGTCGCCTATGGCGCTTACCGGTTGCTGGGACAGAATATCGCTGCCATCGTGACAGATATTGCTGGAAAAATCTAGTCAAATCAATGGTCTGCCAGCAATGTCTCCTTCGGGGATGTTCCAAAAACTGGCAGATCAATTATTCCTCAAGGAGGATTATGAGGTTTATTAAAGACACTCGTGGGATGGAATTGCTAGAGGCTGCAATTACAACTCCAATTGCGATTATGGTCATGTTGGCGATTGTCAACCTGGGGATGTTAGTCTATGCCCAACAGGCAGTGCAAGCCGCAGCCAGGCATGGTGCGCGTATGGGAAGTGTGGCACAGCAATGCCCAGCCTGTTATGCCATGAGTGGAGCAAGAGACGCAATCGCCCAGGCTGGGATT
>JAKPVM010000005.1 GCA_029572555.1 Verrucomicrobiota bacterium
AATCAAGGAAGAATATATATTTCACATGGCAGGTGCAAAAACGCCGCAATCTTTAACTGAACGGTTGCTTGTCCGAACAATTCAAGAAACAGGCAGAACCGCCGTTCAAAGGGATTCATTTTACAAACCGATAAAAGTCTGGGATAAAAAGGTTGAACGAACTGATGTTGCGGAAGTTTCATTTGTTAAAGAATCAGACCTTTATATAGGCTGATATCAGTTATTAAAGAATTAATATTTTAGATGAACGAAGAAGATAAATTAAGGCTTGTTCCTCAGGAGAGCGTTGAAGATTTGACAAAACGGCTGGAACGACAGCGCCGGGCGGAAAACTTGCAACGAGAAAGCGGGTTTGAAAATTCCGTCGCGCCGTTTAAGATTGGTTGCGTGCGATATTTGAATGCTGTTCCACTGGCTCGCGGGATAGAAGACCAAATTATCTTTGAAGTCCCCTCAAAATTGGCACAAATGCTTCAAAAGAACGAGTTGGATACTGCGCTTGTGAGTATTGTTGAGGCGTTAAGCAAGGATGAGTATGACATTCTTGATGGCATTGCAATTGCCTGTTTAGGCGAGGTCAAAAGCGTGTTGTTGGCTCATCGCCGTCCGCTTGAAGAAGTAGACGTTGTGTATTTAGATAGCGCATCTTTAACAAGCGTTAGTCTATTGAAGGTATTACTCGCAGAAAAAGGATTGAGACCCCGATATGAGATGTTGAACGATTATTCCGAGGCAGAAAAATATGATTATGTTTTATTAATAGGCGATGAAGCACTGAACTATGTTTATTATAAAAAACCGTATGACCTCTGGGATCTTGGCGCAGCGTGGTATGAACTGACGCATTTGCCATTTGTTTATGCTGTATGGGCAATTCGCAAGGATGTTAAAAACGTTGAGAGACTTATCAGAATATTAAGAGATGCCAAAGATTTCGGTCTGGATACACTGGATAGTATCATAAGCAATAGAACCGAATATGATTATGACTTTAGAAAAGATTATCTGACCTGGCATATTCATTATCATTTGGGGAGCGATGAACGGAAAGGAATTACGCGGTTCATTGAATTGATTGAAAAACACCGTTTATTTAAAGTTTATCCACCAAACTATGTTTCTTAATTCTATATGCAAAACCTGAACCTTGAAGGCACAAGCATTCTTATCGTTGAGGACCACATTTCTAATTATCTCGAGTGAAGGCTGACGTTTAATTCTTAAAATTGGTCTTACCGCACTAACCGTGAAAACGTGGGGAAATACAGCGGACCTAACGGCGCCTGTTTTGAACTTTCAGTTAGATGATTTTGAAACAGGTTGATAATATTGACAATGTCTAAACGTCATTGTTAACGTATGCTTGGATTTATATGAAACGAAAAATTAATATTTTGTTGTTTTTCGCAACTGTTTTTGTTTCGGCTATAAATTTAATTAGCGCCGAAAGGAATTACAAATTTGATGGACCAATCCCCCGTAATGTTTTAGAAAGTTATCTTTCTCGCGCAATTACTATGCAAGAAGTATGCGTAGGGGTAGGAAATGTCGATGAGAATATTCGTATGCTTACTAATGTGGGGGCAAAGTTTATCGGCAGGGCGATGTTTGTGTGGGGCGGAGAACAGAGGCTTGCGAAACCGGAATTTTTGGCAAAGGGCAAAGAAATAGCCGAGAAACTTCATAGGGCAGACCCCGATATGATGTTGCAGGGTTGTGTGTTTGAGTTCATAAGCGAAGCGGTAACAAATGTCCCTGTTCCAGACTGGGTGTTCAAGGAATTTTCTTTAGAACCCGTTAAGCGCAATTTTATTTACACCAATATGTTGTTTACAAATATTACGATGAGACTTGGACGCGGCTTTGTCCCCGACATTACAAGGCTTGAGACTAAAATGTGGTTTTTCTTTCTTGCCGCTTCTTATATAGATATTGGTATGGAGGCTATCCATTTTGGACAAATTGAACTTGTGGGAAGATTAGATAAAGGATACAAAAATTGGCAGGAACTTATACAGCGCGTCCGCAATTACGCAGCAAAAAACACCCGTAGACACTGGGTTGTATGCGATGCCCACACACCGAGCGGCGGTATTGTTGTAGATGGCAAATTGCTTCTTGATTTTCATTCATTTCCATTAAGACCAAAAGAGGTAGCAAACTCACCACAAAAGGCGATACTTGAGATGGGTTTTCTTGATAGTATCTATGGCAGAAGCAAAGGTGGCATTGCGCCTGGTGGCTGGAAGTGCGAACATTTACCGTATCTTGTTGAATTTGACAACTGGGGGGCATCAAAATCTGGCGGGCAGCCAAGCCAGTCAACAAAACCAAGCCATTGGGTCTGGGGTTATGATGAAATTTCCTGGTTTGCACATCAACCGGAATCTTATCGGAACGAATGGTTATGGTATGCCTGGAATTGGGTTAGAAAAAATGATACGAATGGTTTTGTGGAATTTTGCGGCAGCCGTGTTTTGCACGACCCTCCCATTAGTGCTGACGGCAAAAAGATATATTGGTATTTTGCGAATACAAAAAGCCCAGCCTGTCCGGATGGATTTAATCAGGAAGAAACCATAAAGGCTATCTGGCAGAAGGATAACTGACGCGGGTTTTTGTTTATCGTTGCTGTGGATTTGTCGGTATCGGGAGGAAGAGTTCATATCGTTGCGGGTTCGGGGTATAAATGGAATTAGAGACATTAGAAAAGACGTCCCTCGTTTTGTATTTATGATAGAAGCGATAAACTTGTATTGAACCGAAGATTAATACCAAAAATAAGATTACGGGAAGAACAATACTCCAGTTGATTTTTGAAAGTTGAAGCATTAACCAGTCAACAAATCCTTTGGGTTCGCCGCTGAGTGAAGTTTGCTCATTGAATTTATCAATCTGTTTCAATTCTACGTCAAGCGCTGCTAATACTTGAGGCACATCTAATTTTATTAGTGTGGCGTAACTACGAACAAACCCGCGCACATAAACCGGTGCCATAAAGATTCCAAAATTACCTTCTTCAAGGGCGCGAATATGGTCTGTGCGAATCTTAGTGATTTCTGCGATTTGATTAACTGTCAAACCGCGCGCTTCACGCCCCTCACGCAACATATCGCCAACTACCGACATAAATCCATAATGCTAAATTGCAACTCAATTATGTTAATGAATTTGTTTGTATAAATACAACAGTTATTTTGTTTTTAATTACGAGATATTTATCCATCATCATAAAACCACTTATTTTTGCAAGAGCTGGGAGCAGTTTTTTTTTATATTTTTTTCTTGCAAATTTTTTTAATACGTCATAGTTTTAGTATGTTAGACCAAGAAAATAAAATGAGTTGAGTAATTATGAAAAAGAATAATATGTGCCGTGTGCTATACGTCTCGTTGCTGGCTGTGGGGCTGACAATAGCAGTTTCATTGTTCGGTGAAACCACTAACTGGGTGGCGATAAATGATCATCATAAGAGTACCACTTTGTCCTCGCCTTATGCGAATTTTTATAATCCGCTGCGTGATGACGCTGGATTAAGCGGTCCACTGACTAATACTGTTGATTATGCTGTATTAGGCAAAGGCCTACGTACGCCTGCCTCTATTGTTATAACAACCAATGGTGGTTCATCTTCAGCAAACTCAATGGGTGTCCCGAATGCAGGGACGCCGGCAGGGGTTTGGTTCCGTCCTTATGTTGAATTCGGGTCAGGCACTCGAGACGCAATTCAATTAGGTGGAACATCATCAACAATAACCTATACTTTCAATGGGCTTGACCCATC
>JAKPVM010000031.1 GCA_029572555.1 Verrucomicrobiota bacterium
GGGATAATTAAATCGTTGACATATTTTTGATTGAGTTCGATTCCGATAAAATTGCGGTCTAATTTCAACGCCTCTTGCCCTGTGGTGCCACTTCCGCAGAAAGGGTCAAGGATAGTGTCACCTTTCTTACTTCCGGCTAAAATGCAGGTTCTAGGGATTTCTGGCGGGAAAGTGGCAAAGTGGGCTTCTTTGTAAGGTTGAGTTGTAATAGACCAGACAGAACGGCGGTTACGCCCATTTTTTCCATATCCCGTTCTTAATCCTTTACCAAGCGGGGATAAAAAAGCCTTTCCATAATTCTCGTTTCTTTTATCTCTTAATGGCCCCGGTTCTGTAATGAATGGTTCTTTTATCGCCTCATTATCATAAAAATACCGTGCCGATTTAGTTAGTAAAAAAATATACTCATGGGATTTTGTGCAACGGTCTGTTACTGATTCGGGCATGGGGTTTGGTTTCGCCCAAATAATGTCTTGCCGCAGATACCAACCGTCGGCCTGTAATGCGAAAGCTACACGCCACGGAATACCGACTAAATCTTTATCTTTTAATATGGGGTGTTTTTTTTGAACGCATCTGTTTTCTATTACAGTTCCATTTACACCACTTGCCACTGTTTGTTTTGTTGTTTTTGAACCATGAATTGCATTACAATAACTATCACCTAAATTTAACCAGAGAGTCCCGTCTTTTCGCAAAACTCTTTTCACTTCACGGAAACCAGCAACCATTTTTTCAACATATTCTTCTGGTGTTTTCTCTAATCCTAATTGACCGGACACGCCATAATCCCTCAATCCCCAATAGGGCGGAGATGTCACACAAGACTGCACAGACTCAGCGTCCAAAGTCTTTAATCCGTCCATCCAGTCAAGGTTTATGATTTGAGAATTAGCCATTCTTAATCCAATCAATAATTGAGCCGATAACAAAACAAAGGCTCCCTAAGATGTAAAAGAAATATGACCATGACCAAGCCATTATTTAGCCTCTCTCCATTCACAAACACGCCCCATGTTCTGATTTACACAGAGCGCCAGTTCCCGGATGCCGTTGAACACCGGCTTGAAATGAACGCAGCCCTTTTCTTCCGGCACTTTCGCCGTGCAGTGGCCATCTTTGCGGTAGTCTTTTTTGGGTGACTTAGTATCCATTGTTTACCTTTCAAGATAAAAAAATTTCTGTTACTCTGTGTACAACTTTCGGTCTAAATTTAAAAGTTTTGCATACGTTTTGGCGCTTGGATTAGTTGTGCCGGTTTCATAATTAGATAATGATACGCGGCAAACATTCAGCAGCCGGGCCATTTCCGCCTGGGTAATCCCCAGTGAGGAGCGAACAGTTC
>JAKPVM010000041.1 GCA_029572555.1 Verrucomicrobiota bacterium
AATGTCTATGCTATAATCCTGTCACTCCTTCGGAGTTTTAGAATGCCGGCACTTTTTATTTTTGTTGTGGGATGGTTGTGTATAAAATTACTTGTTGCTATGATTTTATCGCAGCATCTTTTTTGCCTGTTCAAGTGCGGCATTGAGTTTAGATACATCTTTCCCTCCACCGCGTGCATTGTCGGGCTTTCCACCGCCTTTTCCACCAACAATCGGCGCAATAGTCTGGATTATTTTGCCAGCGCTGATTTTTGATGTGTATGATGGAGAAACAGCGGCAATCAAAGAGACTGCACCGTTGGAAGCCCCACCCAAAACAACAACGCCATTAAATCTACTCTTGATGGAATTGACCATCTCTTGAATGGTGTTTGCCTCCAATTCGCCTACATTTTCAATTATTGCAGGGATACCGTTAATTTCAACGGGACGAGAAAGCAGTTCGTTAGCAAGGTTTGCCGCTTCCTTTTGTTTTAATGCCCGCAATTGTTTTTCCAGAGCCTTTTGTTGTTCAACCAAAAGTTCAATCTTTCGTTCAAGTTCAGGTATCGGAGAATTCACACGGTCAGAGATATTTTTCAACATTGCCCGTTCTATTTTGGCAAGTTCATAAGCGTTCAAGCCTGCAACTGCCTCAATTCTTCTGACGCCTGCGGCTATTGCGTTTTCGCTAACAATTCTGAAAAGCCCGATTTCGCCTGTTGCCCTGCAATGGGTACCGCCACATAATTCCATTGAATATCCGTCAAGCCCCGTCGGATGTCCTCCAACTTGAACCACACGCACCCACTCGCCATATTTCTCGCCAAAAAACTGGCGAATATCCGTCCTTCCTTTAACGTGGTCATATTTTACCTCTACCCAGCTTACAGGCAGGTTTTCAACAATGAGTTGATTGACAAACCGTTCAACATCTTCAATTTGTTGCGGTGTCAATGGCGGACTGTTGAAGTCAAAGGTTAGTTTTTCATTTCCGACATAAGAGCCTTTTTGGGCAACATCTTTGCTTACAACCTCCAGCAACGCCTTGTGCAAGAGGTGCGTTACAGTGTGATGACGTTGCACTGCGCACCTGCGATTTTTATCCACTACAAGATGAACGGTCATTCCCTCCGAAGGCGGTTCAGTTGAGTTTTCAATGAAATGGAGAAAAACTTCGCCTGCCTTTTGAGTATCAACCACGCGCCAGATGTTTGAGCCAGAAATTATTTCACCCCTGTCCCCAACCTGTCCACCCATCTCGGCGTAAAATGGCGAAACATCAAGGACGACAGCCGTTCTATCTTTTATTTCTACCACATCAATTACTTTGGCGTCAGCCTCTAACTGGTCGTAGCCGATAAATTTTGTCGGTGTTTCACATTCTATACTCGAGACCTCGATGATTTGTTTTTTCTGGGCTTTCCTTGCGCGTTCTCGCTGTTCTTCCATTAATTTTTCAAAACTATCCGTATCCACAGTAAGCCCGCGCTCGCGAGCCATAAGTTGTGTTAAATCAAGCGGAAATCCATAAGTATCGAATAGTTTAAATGCAAATTCGCCGGGAATTACCTTGCTCGTTTTAGGCAATTTTTCCACTTCTTCGTTAAATATTTCAACGCCACGGTCTAAAGTCTTATTGAAAGCATCTTCTTCGAGTTCAATCACCTCTTCAATATGTGTCCGTCGGGTTCTAACTTCCGGGAAGACATCGCCCATTGTTTCTGCCAAAACGCCGACTAATTTGTGAAAGAACGGTTCGTGGAATCCGAGAAATCTGCCATAACGAACTGCCCGTCGCAATATACGGCGAAGCACATAATTGCGGTCTGTGTTGCCGGGCAAAATACCATCAGCTATAGCAAATGACAATGTCCTTATATGGTCGGCAATAACGCGAAATGCCACATCAATTTTTTCCTGTTCAGTAACGGGGACAATATTATTTTCGCTGTCGCGTTCGGGAAGCGTTGAACAGTATTTTTTGCCGCTTAATTGTTCTAATTTATCAAAAATAGGTCTGAATATATCTGTCTCATAATTAGAGATGATTTTTTTGAAATTAGTGAAATTATTTGTGTTCTGAACAATTCCGACAACTCGTTCAAAACCCATTCCTGTGTCAACATTTTTTGAAGGAAGTTGGGTGAATGTGCCGTCTGGATTTGCATTAAACTCCATAAATACAAGGTTCCAGATTTCAATACACTGCGCCGTGTCTTTATTGACTAGTTCGCCTTTTGTATCGCCTTTTTCGGTCAAATCAATATGAATTTCAGAGCACGGTCCACACGGACCAGTGTCGCCCATCATCCAGAAATTATCTTTTTTATTTCCATACTTAATATGGACCTTTGGGTCAAGCCCATCGCGGGAGAACAACTCCGCCCAGATGTTATAAGCCTCTTTATCAAAAGAAGCAGGATCGCCATCTGCGGGTTTATAGACTGTGGCGTAAAAACGGTTCTTTGGAAAACCCCAGACCTCAGTTAAAAGTTCCCATGCCCAGTGGATTGCCTCTTTTTTAAAATAGTCGCCAAAACTCCAATTGCCAAGCATTTCAAAAAAGGTATGGTGATAAGTATCGATACCGACTTCTTCCAAATCATTATGCTTTCCGCCTGCGCGGATGCACTTCTGGGTATCAGCGGCGCGAGGCGGTTTGTAAGGGCAGGGGATTTGTCCAAGAAAAATAGGGACAAACTGGTTCATACCTGCGTTTGTAAAAAGCAAGTTCGGCGAGTCCGGCATCAAACTTGATGACGGCACAATTATATGATTTTTAGATTTAAAGAAATCTAAAAACGACTTTCTTATTTCCGCACCTGTCATATAAAGAATCCGCTTTCGGCGACAACTTAATAAATAGCCACAATTACTGCCTGATGGCAAGTTAGTAGAATAAATCCAAACACTATGTTTGAGGCAAGAAATAAATGCTTGAATTAATCGTGGCAATGCAGTAGTGGTGTCATCATCCTTGCTGACTGTTCCAGAACAATTGGGAGCAAGGATGCCGACGCCATTTTAAAACCCCGCAGAGGTGAAAGTTCGGTTTTTACTAAATATGGGATGATGCTGTGAACTATTAAATATTCAATCCCAATGCAAAATGTGGAGAAAGCAATTTTGTTTCTGATGAGAATCAAGTCATCAGAAGGGATGTTGGCGACACACTGTCTCCTTTTAACTTGTTAGCAACTTATATAGATTGTAGTCTATATGATAGATTATGAGCCTGAATAAAATTACTGCGGTTATTTTTGATATGGATGGTGTTCTTACTGATTCAGAGCCTTTAATTAATATGGCTGCTGTTCAAATGTTTTCAGAACTTGGAGTTAAAGTTAGCCCCGATGATTTTATCCCGTTCATTGGTACAGGAGAAGATAGATATATTGGAGGAGTCGCAGAAAAATATAATGTCCCGATTGATATTAATCAGGCAAAGAAAAGGACTTACGAAATTTATCTTGAACTTGTTCCAACGGATTTAAATGCCTTTCCCGGCGCCGTTGAGTTAGTCAAAAAATGCAAATTTGTTGGGCTAAAAATAGCGCTAACTTCCAGCGCCGATATGGTGAAAATCAAAGCCAATATGGAAAAAATTGGTTTGCCTATTAGCATCTGGGATGTTGTGGTTAGCGCCGAAGATGTAACAAAAAAGAAACCTGCTCCTGATATATTTTTGAAGACAATGGAAAAACTCAATGTGTCGCCAACCAAATGTGTGGTTATTGAAGATTCGGTTCAAGGTGTTCAAGGAGCAATTGCGGCAGGAATGCCTTGTATAGCGGTAGCCCATACATTTCCAGTTGAAAAGTTAAAAATTGCCAACAAGGTCAAAGAGAAAATTTCGGATATTAAAATGGAAGACTTATTAAACTGGTAAAAATATCAGGTTCGTTTGGAGGATTTCATAATTTTATTGCATTACAAATTCCTCAACATTATACTTTCATTTATGTTGCGAGTTTTTAATCAAACCAATGCAATATGCGTTTTATTAACTGTAAATTGTTTAAGTCTGTTTGGAATTGATGGGGTAGTAACTAATGTCCTGACAGAAAATAAAGATTCAGACCAACCAGACTATGCAATAACATTCCGATGGGAAAATGACGTCCTTTCAGACGATGACGGGAATTATTCCAATGGCATTTCTCTTTCTCTTGCTTGCCGTGGCAGAGGTCCCTTTGGGAAAGTCTGGGATTTATTTGGTGTAAATGAGGCGGAATATTATCACAGTTATGAGGCGGGGCAAATTATGAATACGCCTTTTGATACATCGCTTCCGGTTCCACCACTGACCGATAGACCATATTCGGGATTGATGTTTTTAGGTCTTGGCACGCAGATAAAAAAGGGCAATGACTTTCACGGCTTAAAATTTGTAACAGGCGTTGTCGGTCCAATGTCGCTTGCAAAGGAAACTCAGATTTGGTTTCATAGAGTAATAGGTTCAGATAGGCCTGAAGGTTGGGGAACTCAACTTCATAATGAACCTATTTTTAACTTCGTTTATGAATACAGACACAGATACCGGTTATTTAATACTGATTCGGATATTTCTTCGGACTTAATACCTATCGGGCAGGTGATGGCAGGAAATGTGATGTGTCAAGGCCAATTTAGAATGCAAACCAGGATAGGATGGAATGTCCCTGATGACGACTTTGGCACAACAACCTTACGCGGTATGGGCAGTTTAACTATTCCAAAATATAAAGGAAGCGGTTCATCAAGAATTGGATTTTATGCGTTCGGCGGCGGCGGTGTAAGATTGGTGGGGAGGGATTTAACATTGGAAGGCAATTCATTCCGCAGCAGTCCCGGTCTGGATAATATAAGAAACTATGTCCCTGTGGCAGAAGTGGGATTTACCTTTTATTACAGGATGTTGCAACTTAGTGCCTCGTATATATTCAGCGGAAGAGAATGGGACACGCAAGACCATCCTACTGAATACGGGACAATCGCGTTGACTGTTTCGTTTTAGACAGTGGTGAAAGTTTATTAAGAGTTCTCACCGGGTAATTTTTTCCCTGCATCCGGGAATAAATACTTGTATTCAATAGCTTGAACACCGACTATAGCAGCAACACCGAGAACCTCGTGAGCATCTGCCCCGTGAGCAACATCTGCTGCTGGCGCATTAAGTCCAAGCAATATTTGACCATAAGCATTTGCCTTTGAAATATGCTGGATAAGCCTGCTTGAAATACTTCCAGAATTAAGGTCAGGAAAAATTAGCACGTTCGCCTTTCCTGCGACCGGACTGTTCAAGTTATTTTGCAATTCTCGTTTTGCGACCTCAGGCACTATCGCAACATCGGCTTGCAGTTCTCCATCAAATTCGGCTTCAATTTTCTTTTCATAAGCGATTTGACTTGCAAGCGCTGTTGCTGCTTGAACCTTTACAGCCTCCGGATGAGTAGAACTGCCTTTTGTAGAAAAGGAAAGTAAGGCAACGCGCGGTTTTTCTCCAAGCAGCCGCTTAGCAAGTTGAGCTGTAAGCACTGCGGTATTGGCGATTTGTTCAACAGTAGGTTGTGGGACAACATCACAATCGGCAAGAAAAAATACACCTTGTTCACCATATCGGGAATCCTGAACCTCCATAATCATACAACTGGACACAGTTTTAATTCCCGGAGCAGGGGCGATAATCTGGAAAAAAGGTCGCAAAACAGCGGCGCCTACCTCTTTCACACCGGATACAATGCCATCAGCCTGATGCATTGCCATCATCATTGCGCCAAAGTAATTTGGATTTAACATTGCCTGTTGGGCTTCTTCTAATTTCAATCCTTTTGAGCGACGCATTGTTTCAAACCGTTTTGCGAAGTTTTCTAATTCTTCGCTTTCAGATGGATTGATTATTCTGATGCCTTCAAGCGAAATATTTAATTCGGCTGAGATATCCTTAATTTTTGTCCGATTGCCTAACAAAATCGGCACTCCGAGTCTTAATGAATAAAATTGACGCGCCGCCTGAAGTACCCTTGGTTCAGTCCCCTCAGGAAAGACAATCCGTTTAGGGTGCCGTTGAAGTTTTTCAATTGCTGTTCCAATAAATCGCATAAATTAATACATTATTGCTTTTGCTATTTCTTGAGCCATTTGTTCGCCACACAAAACTTTTACTATGTGCAATCCCAGTTCGATTGCAGTTCCTGCGCCTTGTGAAGTTATTATTTTTCCATCTTGAACTACTTTCTGGTCTGTTAAACTGTTTGGCAGTTCTGGTTTTGTGGTGAAATGCGCTGTAAATTTGCGGTTCTTGAGAAGACCTGCATCAGACAATATCAAAGGTGCTGCGCATATAGCCGAGACATATTTCCCTGTCTGGGCAAACTTAACGACGAATTTGATAAAATCGGCATTTTTTCGGGCTGCTTTGGTGCCGGGACCGCCGGGGATAAATAACAAATCAAAGTCATTGGAATTAACTTCTTTAATTGTTTTATCTGCCTCAACCTTGATGTTGGAACGCCCTACAACAAGTTTGTTATCCGTAAGCGAAGCCACAGTAACATCAAGCCCGGCGCGACGAATAATATCCACCGGCGCAGCAAATTCTATTTCTTCAAAATCTGGAAATATTATTGTTAAAATCCTCATATTCACTAAATTTAATTAAAAGAATTATTGACTACTTTAATATTTTTGTAAATTTAATTCATATTGTTAGGAAAGCAAGATAAAGAAAAGATTGTTTGCGCTCTAAATATGTTGAAATCTTGAATTGACAATTAATTGAATAAAGTAGAGAAATTCTTAAGTTTATGAGTTTATTAAAAGACCAAATAGCGGTTATAACCGGCGCTGGCAGGGGAATTGGTCAGGCTATTGCTGTTAAGTTTGCCAGCGAAGGCGCTGATGTTGTTTGCGTTGAATTAAAAAATGAATTTGCGGAACAGACTGCGCAAAAAGTTAAGGAACTTGGACGCAAATCCTGGATTTTTGAATGCAATGTTTCCGATGCAAATTCGGTTGCGCAAGCCGCTGAAAAGATTTTAGAAGCAACTGGTCGTGTGGATATTCTTGTAAATAACGCTGGTATTACTCGGGATAATTTGTTAATGAGGATGAGCGAATCTGAATGGGACGCAGTCCTTGACACAAATTTAAAAGGAACTTTTCTCTTTACAAAGGCTTTTTGTCGTGCATTTTTAAAACAACGTTCAGGAAGAATTGTTAGTATAGCCTCAGTTATAGGCTTGATAGGAAATGCCGGACAATGCAATTATGGGGCAAGCAAAGCGGGTGTTATAGGTTTTACAAAATGTGTTGCAAGAGAACTTGCATCTCGCGGGATAACCGCCAATGCTATTGCGCCGGGGTTTATTGAAACAGCAATGACAGCGGCTCTTGGAGAGGAAATCCGACAGCAGTTGCAAAAGCAGATACCGCTTGGTACACTCGGTCAGCCGGAAGATGTTGCCAATGCCGCGTTATTCCTGGCAAGCCCGCTGGCAAGGTATATAACAGGACAGGTGATTTCAGTTGACGGCGGAATGGCAATGTAAAATATATAAACTATTGACTGAATAAAATTGAATGATAGATTTTTGACTTGCTAAAATATTTTGAAATTACTGCTTGACGGTTTTTAAAAATGTGGCATTAAAGCACGCTTAATAACTAAACGGAGAAATTATGGCAGAAAAAACTATAGAACAACGAGTAAAAGAAATAATAGTCGAACAACTCGGTGTTAAACCTGAACAGGTTACACCGGAGGCTAAATTCATTGAAGACCTGGGCGCGGACTCGCTTGACACTGTCGAGCTGGTAATGGCTCTTGAAGAGGAATTCGGAAATGAAATACCGGACGAAGAGGCTGAAAAGCTCCAGAGCGTCGGTGACGTCATCAAATATATTGAGGAAAATTCCAAGAAATAACTTTGCAATTCGGGCAGCTCAGTTTTAATGAGGGGCTGTGCTGCCCTTTTGTATTATTATGGGAGATTCCTGGAATGACAGACGAGTAGTAGTGACGGGGATGGGTGTAATTACCCCACTCGGTCATTCTGTTAGTGAGTTATGGGATAATCTACTGCAAAGCAAGTGTGCAATAGATAGAATCGCTCTTTTTGACCCATCAAACCACGCAACGCAAATTGCAGCAGAGGTAAAGAATTTTGACCCTTCTCCGGCTTTTGCTAATCCGAAGGAACTTCGCAGAACCGACCGTTATGCACAATTTGCAGTTTATGCAGCATATAACGCCTTGCTTGATTCGGGGCTTGATTTGAGTAAGGAAAACCTTGATGAGATAGGCGTTTACATCGGTTCAGGTATTGGTGGATTAGCAACAACAGAGGAACAGCACACCGTTTTGCTCCAAAAAGGTCCAAACAGAATGTCGCCATTTGTAATACCGATGCTGATTTTAAATATGGCATCCGGACTCGTCTCTATGTATTACAAACTGCGCGGTCCAAATGTAGCAACCTGCACAGCCTGCGCTTCATCTTCTCACGCTATCGGCGAAGCCTGGCAAACAATAAAAATAGGCGACGCAAAAGTGATGGTCGCAGGCGGTTCAGAAGCCACTATAACACCGTTCGGTATGGGCGGCTTTTGCGCAATGAAGGCAATGAGCACCCGCAATAACGAGCCAAAAAAGGCGTCTAGACCATTTGATAAAGATAGAGATGGTTTCGTAATGGGCGAAGGTTCTGGCATCGTAGTTCTGGAAGAACTCGAACATGCAAAAGGGCGCGGTGCGAAAATTTATGGAGAGATTTGCGGATATGGCAAGACTGCAGACGCAAACCATATAACTGTGCCTGATCCGGAAGGCGGTGGCGCTGCAAGATGTATAGCTATGGCGCTGCGTCATGCCAGTTTAAGAACGGAAGATATCAATTATATAAATGCCCACGGCACCTCAACACCGCTTGGCGATATTTCAGAGACAAAGGCGATTAAAACCGTTTTTAAAGAACATGCAAAAAAACTTGCCGTTAGTTCAACAAAAGGCGCAACTGGACATACGCTTGGCGCCGCAGGTGCAATTGAACTAATTATTTGTTTAAAGGCTATTGAAACTAACATTGTGCCACCAACACTTAACCTTGATAGTCCAGATCCAGAATGCGACCTTGATTATGTTCCACACACTCCAAGAGAAATGAAGGTGGACGCAATTTTAAATAATTCATTCGGGTTTGGTGGGCACAACGCCTGCATCGCCGCAAAAAGATTTTTAGGATAATCAAGTCATACCTGCGGTTAGAAATATTTAGTGAATTGGTCAGATTTCAATTTTGCTCGTATTCCCTGGTTTGAAGGCGTGGTAAAATAGTCTTTTATTTCACAATTTCTTCTAAAAAACATATCCCAACAATGCCTGCCTAAGGATTTTAAATTGCAAAACAAGGCAGGATAAATTAGATTTGATTTTTAAAGGCAAACTTTGCCACTATAAAACAAACTCGAGTAGCCTCGGGACAAAACGGGGCTTTTTTAATATACGGAATTTATGGAAGCGGCTAAACATACTGTTGAACGAAAAAGTCTTGAACAACGAGAAAAGATGAGCGAACAAGAGCGACTACGTCACTCCGCCGCTCATATTATGGCGGCTGCGGTTTTAAGGATTTGGCCTGATGCAATGCTGGATATCGGACCAGCTACCGAAGATGGATTTTACTACGATTTTGACATTCCCAGCCATCGCTTTACCCCGGATGATTTTCCTAAAATCGAAGAGGAGATGCGCAAGATTATGAAGGAAAACCACAGGTTCGAAAAGATTATTAAAACAAGAGAAGAAGCAAAGGCGTTTTTTGAACAACGTGGACAGAAATATAAAATTGATAGGTTAAATGATATACCAGAAGGAGAGCCTATCAGTTTTTATCAGAGTGGCGATTTTATTGATTTGTGCGCCGGACCGCATGTTATGCGCACGGGCAATGTTAAGGCATTCAAGTTACTACGACTCGCATCGGCATACTATCGCGGTAATGAAAAAAACCCGCAACTACAACGAATTTATGGCACCGCTTTTGCGACAAAAACTGAGCTTGAAGATTGGCTAAAGGCTCAAGAAGAAGCAAAAAAAAGAGACCACCGTCGCATCGGAAAAGAGATGCAGATTTTTACATTTGACGATGATGTTGGTCCCGGTCTCCCATTATGGATGCCAAATGGTGGCGTTCTTGCTGAGGAACTTGAGAAACTTGCAAAAGAGACGGAGTTTATGGCTGGTTATGTCAGGGTACGCACGCCGCACCTTGCTAAAGAATCTATGTATCTGACATCCGGCCACCTTCCATATTATGCCGAGAGTATGTTCCCGCCAATGGAATTGAAGGAATATGATGAAAATGGGCAGGTCAAATCAGTTGAGAAGTATTACTTAAAATCAATGAATTGCCCGCATCATCACAAAATTTTTGCGGCAGTGCCAAGAAGTTATCGTGAATTGCCTTTGAGACTTGCTGAGTATGGGACATGTTATAGATATGAACAGAGCGGAGAATTAATGGGCTTGATGCGGGTGCGTTCTATGCAGATGAACGATGCGCATATTTACTGCACACCAGAACAATTCGCCGATGAGTTCAGAGCGGTAAATCAGATGTATTTAAAATACTTTAAAATATTCGGTTTTTCTAAATACCTAATGCAGTTCAGCACTCACGACCCATCACGATTAGGACAAAAGTATGTTAATGAGCCTGAATTATGGTTGCAAACCGAAGATATGGTTCGCAGAGTGTTAAATGATTCTGGCATAGATTATGTTGAAGTGCCAAATGAAGCGGCATTTTATGGTCCTAAAATAGATGTTCAGGTCTGGAGCATTTCAGGAAGGGAGTTCACAATTGCAACAAATCAGGTTGACTTTGCAGTACCGCGTCGGTTTGGTCTTGTTTATAGAGACAAAGATAACACGGATAAGACGCCGATTGTTATCCACCGCGCCCCGTTAGGAACTCACGAACGGTTCATCGGTTTTTTAATAGAACATTATGCCGGAAACTTCCCGCTTTGGCTTAGCCCTGAACAGGTTCGCATATTGCCCGTTACGGAAAATCAAATCGGTTATGCCGAAGAAATTGCAAAACGATTGAAATCTAACTTTGTTCGGGCAAATGTTGAGTTTAGCAACGACAAATTGCAAGGCAGAGTTTTAAAAGCCGAAGAGGCGCGCGTTTATATGATGCTCGTTGTAGGACAACGAGAACAACAAGCAAACACTGTATCGGTAAGAATTCACGGCAAAGGCGACCAGGGAATTCATCCGTTAGATGAAGTGATTAATAAAACTTTGACCGCGATTAAAGAACGTTCTTCGGAACTTTCATTTAAATAATAACATTACATCTCAAAGTGAGATTTTTTGTGTGTCTTAAACAGGATTTTTATTATGGCGAACCGTAAATTGTATCCCTTTGATGTTATAGAGAAAAAGAGGCAAAGAATCTGGGAAGAGAAACAGAGTTTTAGAGCGTTTAATCCCGGCGAACAGATACCGGATTGGCATTCGTTTGGCAAACGACATAATCTTGCCGGAAAGATAATTGATGCTAAAGACCTGCCGCCCAAATTTTACGTCCTTGATATGTTTCCGTATCCAAGCGGTGCCGGGCTTCACGTTGGACATCCGGAGGGATATACGGCAACTGATATCGTTGCAAGATACGAACGGGCTTGCGGTTTTCACATCTTACATCCGATGGGGTGGGACGCCTTTGGGTTGCCAGCCGAACAATACGCAATAAAAACAGGACAGCATCCCCGAATCACTACCGAAAAAAATATCTCCAATTTTCGCAGACAGATAAAAGCCCTCGGTTTCAGTTATGATTGGTCTCGTGAAATTGATACCACTGACCCTAAATATTTTAAATGGACGCAATGGATATTTTTGCAATTATATAATTCCTGGTTTAATCCTGAGATAAATAAAGCCGAACCAATATCAACATTAAAAATCCCGCCAGAGTTAAAAACAGAAGATGAAACAATCAGTTACATCAATAGTAAGCGATTGGCTTATGTAGCGGAAATGCCTGTTTGGTGGTGCGAGGAATTAGGGACAGTCCTTGCAAATGAAGAGGTGATTGATGGAAAAAGCGAGGTTGGCGGCTACCCAGTTGTTCGCAAACCAATGCGCCAATGGATGCTCAGAATAACCGCTTACGCAGAAAGGCTAATTCAAGACCTCGATATTATTGATTGGAGCGATTCACTCAAAGAAATGCAGAGAAACTGGATTGGCAGAAGCGAAGGCGCAGAAGTAATTTTTGAAGTCGATGGCGATAATTTAAACCTTCTACCCGATGAACGGAAAATAACTGTCTTTACAACGCGTCCCGACACCTTGTTCGGCGCTACTTATATGGTTCTTGCCCCTGAACATAAATTGGTAGAAAAGATTTTACCACCATCATGGCCCAAAGGGACGTCGGATAATTGGAAAGGAATTGACCCCGCAGCCAAAGCCACGCCCGCTGAGGCGATTAAGGCTTATAAAAAATACGCCGCTTCAAAAAGCGACCTCGAAAGAACCGAATTAGCAAAAGAAAAAACTGGCGTCTTCACAGGCTCCTATGCGATTAATCCAGTCAACGGAGAAAAGATACCAATCTGGATAGCAGATTACGTGCTCGCCACTTATGGAACAGGGGCGATAATGGCTGTCCCGGCTCATGATACCCGCGACCTTGAATTTGCGCAAAAGTTCAATCTTCCCATAAGAGTTGTTGTTCAACCACCGGAAGACACCGACCCGCTTGGTTTTGTTGGCGATGGTGTCAGCGTAAATTCCGGTATGATTTCCGGTTTGCCAACGCCCGAAGCCAAGAAAACAATTATTGAATGGCTTGAACAACAGGGAAAAGGAAAGAAGACTATAAATTACAAACTCCGCGATTGGTTATTTAGCAGACAGCGATATTGGGGCGAACCATTTCCTATAATTTGGAAAAATGGAAAACATTATCCAATCCCTGTCTCCGAACTACCTTTGGTTCCGCCACCGCTTGATGATTATAAACCTACGGCAAAAGGAGAGCCTCCGCTTGCCAGAGCAAAAGATTGGGTCAATCTGCCAGACGGTTCCACACGCGAAACCAACACAATGCCACAATGGGCGGGCAGTTGCTGGTATTATTTGCGCTATCTTGACGCTCATAATGACAATCAATTTTGCAGCCCGCAAGCCGAACAATATTGGATGGACGGCGTAAATTATCGCGGAAAAGGCAAAGTATTTCCCGGCGTTGACCTTTATGTCGGTGGAACAGAACACGCCGTATTGCACCTTCTTTATGCCCGCTTTTGGCACAAGGTTCTTTATGACCTTGGTTATGTATCAACACCGGAACCGTTTTACAAACTCGTAAATCAAGGATTGATACTCGGCGAGACAGAATACACTGTTTTTACCTATCCCGACGGTTCCTATTGCAGCGCTAATGATTTGCGAGATATTGGTGAAGAGGCAGCGCCACAGGGACCTGTCCTTGTTGGCTATCATAAACAGACTGGCGAGAAATTATACGGTAAACGTATTTCAGAAGACGATGTAGAAAAATCTGGCGACGGCTTTGTCTTGAAATCTAATAAATCAATCCGTGTTGATGCCCGGAGTTTCAAGATGAGCAAGAGCAGAGGAAATGTTATAAATCCCGACACTATTCTTTCAGAATATGGCGCCGATGCCTTTCGCTTGTATGAAATGTTTATAGGACCACTTGAAATGGTAAAACCCTGGAGCACGCGCGGCGTGGAAGGCGTTTATAGATTTTTAGGACGAGTCTGGCGGCTTTTTATTGACGAAAAAAGTCTGGTGGATTTCGAACAATGTTTAACCGCAATGCCAGAAAATGGCGAAGAATCCCTTAAAAAACTCTGTATCTCTGATTCGATAAAAGATATTGAACCGACAAAAGAACAACTAAAAGTCCTGCACAGTTGCATAAAAAAAGCAACAGAAGACCTTGACGGGATGCGGTTTAACACCGCAATTTCAGGGCTGATGATTTTTATAAATGAAGCCTTAAACTGGGAGGTAAAACCGGCATCGGTTTTGAGGGATTTCTTGATATTACTTCAACCGTTTTCCCCGCATATAGCCGAAGAACTATGGGAAATATTGCTTTCTCAGACAGGTGTAAAGCCTGCGTTCGAAGGTGTTGAACTGTCCTATCAACCAATACCGTCGTTTGACCCTCAAATGCTTGTGGAAGACATAATTGAAATCCCGATCCAGATAAATGGGAAACTGAGAGATAAAATAGTGCTTAACGCCACAGCCTCTCAAAAAGAAATAGAACAATTAGCCCTTTCTGCGCAAAAAATTAAACCTTTTATTGGTGGAAAACAGGTTAAAAAAATCATCATAGTTCCAAAGAAACTTGTAAACATCGTGGTGGGGTAATTCGCAATTCAATGAGAATATTAACCTCAAAACAGAAAAGAGTAATTTTAATAGTAGCATTTATTTTACTTACGGGTTTGGTCGTTAAATACAAATTGAACCCGTCGCCGCAAACATCGCAACCTACATCGTTAAAAAATTGATTATGCGAAAAATGACATTGGATAAAATAATAGAGAATGACCCTCGCTATCAAAAGGATGCATACCTCTTTGTTAAAGACGTTCTTGAATTTACTCAAAACAGATTAGGTAAAAAATCGATTATAAACGAAGAAAGACATATTACAGGGAAAGAGTTGCTTGAAGGCATACGCGAATATGCGCTGTCCCTATATGGTCCAATGACCATAACCGTGTTTGAAGAATGGGGTGTTCGTTCTTGTGAGGATTTTGGCGAGATTGTCTTTAATATGGTCAATGCCCGTCTTCTGTCCAAAACCGAAAACGACACCAAAGAAGACTTTAAATCCATTTACACCTTTGAGGAGGCTTTTAGAAAACCATTCCTACCATCTTCAAAATCAAATAAATCCAATAAACTTAACGCCTGATTAATTGAAACGGGATAAGATCTTGTTGCACAAATAAATTCAACAATAAATCAACAGTGATATTATATTTAACAGGGATAGACAGGATTTACAGGATAAATAGATTTTATTTAATCAAAAGAAATCCTGTTTATCCCTGTTAATTTAATCTTTCTAATCGATGGATAAATCTTATGTGAATTTTTTTAAATGATTGCAGAAATAAAACGCAATTCAAAACCCGCAGAAGCGGGTGACAGGATTATAGGACAGGAAATTAAAAACATCATAAACCGCTGAAAGCGGTGGCAGAGCCATTATTTAAATTATAGCTCTGTCACCACTGCCGTGGTTTTATTCTGTGTTAATTTCTATGCTATAATCCTGCCACCATCTATCGATGGTTAAAAAATGCCAGCAAGAATGCTGGCATCACAAAAGAACCTCGTAAGAGGTGGCATTATTATAGCAAAAGGAATACAAAATATTATAAACCGCCCAAAGCGGTGACAGAGCAATTATTATGATTCTCAATTATCGCTCTGTCACCCCTAACGGGGTTTTCCTCTGTGTTGATGTCTATGCTATAATCCTGCCACCATCTATCGATGGTTAAAAAATGCCAGCCTTCGGCTGGTTGATATTTTATTGACAATACATTCTCTATTGCATTAATAACCACAATTTATGATATTAATCCGAAATCTGTGCTAATGATTCAGGAATCAAACAGTTCGTTGTCTTTTAATGAAATATTATTTGACTGCTGAAAATAATGGATTATTTTTAGAAAAGAGAACAGTTATGAAAAACAACATCAACAATTTTTTAGCCCTTTCTGGGAGGATAGATAATATGCATAACAAGAAAATATTCGCGCTGGTTACGGGTTTTGTGATTACTGCCTTTGTGATTTTGACTTGTGCAAGTTTGACCCCATTGAAATATTTATTAAATTTAAGCGATAAAACTACTTTCATCTTGTGCTGGTTGGTGCAGTGCATTTTATTCGGCGGATTGTTGCTTTTACTGCTTAATAATTTAGTTAAACAAATTGTAGACATTCGCCGTGTTATGAGTAATAAAACGAGCGAAAAGATAAGTCCGTTAATTTTCAAAAGAATAATCCCGAATTTAGCGGTAATTACGTTATTAATCTGCGGTGTTATACTTTCGCTTTCATACAGTATGTATTATGTGACACCATTGGATTTTACGTTGTATATTCCGTCGTTTTTAATGCATAAGGTATTTAATGCCTCATATAATAGTATTCAGGCGGTTTTTATTGTTTTACCGTTGTTCGTCTTGCAGTGGTTTATAATCGGCGGATTATTTGGTTTGTGGCTTTTTAACAAGCATAACCGAGATATTATAAGCGGAGAACAAACCCTGAAAGCCGCATAAAAGTCCAATACTTTCATTTAGCGAGTTTATCGTTTCCTGATTACGACAAAGGTTTTAACCATATTCATAACCTTCTCAAGTATTGGCATTTTATTCCCACGGTGTTGAAATACTAATTTGCATAAATAGTCAAAATGGTTTAAGAATTGGAAGGAATTTTTACAAAATTGAAATGAAATCTAATATAGAAATATATGATACGACCTTGAGAGACGGGACGCAGGGAGAAAGTCTCAACCTCTCGGTTTCGGACAAATTGCGAATAGCAGAAAAACTTGATAACTTTGGGATTCACTATATTGAGGGTGGATGGCCCGGCTCAAATCCGAAGGATATTGAGTTTTTCCAAATCGTAAAGACGCGCAAATTAAAGAATGCAAGGATTGCTGCGTTTGGTTCTACAAGACGAAAAGGGGTTCCTGTTGAACAAGACCAGCAGGTCAGGTTGTTGCTTGAATCTGAGACGCCAGTAGTAACAATTTTTGGCAAGACCTGGCTACTTCACGTTAATCAAGTTTTAAAGACAACGCCGTCTGAAAATTTATATATGATTGCCGATACCGTAAGGTATTTGAAACAGAACGGTCGTTTTGTTGTTTATGATGGAGAACATTCATTTGATGGTTATAAGGATAACCCCGACTATGCACTTCAGACGTGGCTTGCGGCAGAAGAAGCCGGTGCCGATTTCATAGTTTTATGCGATACTAATGGAGGGACATTGCCATCGGAAGTGTTCAAAATCATTTCAGAAGCGCGTCAAAAATTAAAGATTCCTATTGGGATTCATACACATAACGATGCCGGTCTTGCTGTTGCGAGTGCCCTTGCTGCGGTAGAAGCCGGCGCCACGCACGTTCAAGGGACAATAAATGGTTATGGAGAACGAACGGGTAATTGCAATTTGATAAGTGTTATCCCGAACCTTGTCTTCAAAATGAATATTGAGTGTATAAAGAAGGAAAACTTAAGAGGATTAAAAGAGCTTTCGCAGTTTATCGATGAGGTTGCAAATCTCAGACACGACCCCCGTCAACCATGGGTCGGTTCAGCGGCGTTTGCGCATAAAGGAGGAATGCACGTGGACGCCGTACTGAAAAGCCCCCGAACTTTTGAGCATATTGACCCCGAACTTATTGGCAATTCACGCCGAATTTTGGTCAGCGACCTTTCAGGCAAAGGGAACATACTTTATAAGGCTCAGGAACTTGGATTTGATATTCCTGCTGATAGTCCTGAATTAAAGAAGATCCTTAGCAGGATTAAAGAACTTGAACACGAGGGATATGAATTTGAAGCCGCTGAGGCCTCGTTAGCCTTATTAATAACGCGAGTTTTGTATAAAAAGGAACTTCCGTTTACAATACTTGCTTATCACGTATCCAATCGTCGAGATGGCGAACACTCAATTTGCGAGGCTACAATAAAGGTTAGAGTAGGTGGCAGGATTGCGCATACAGTTGCCGAAGGCGATGGACCTGTTAATGCGCTTGATGGGTCACTTAGAACGGCGCTTCAGAGTTTTTATCCTGAACTTGAAAAGGTATGTCTTACGGATTACAAGGTTCGTATTCTTGAAGGACTTTCCGGTACAGCGGCAAAAACGAGGGTTCTTGTTGAAACTTCTGATGGAAATGAAGAGTGGGGGACTGTCGGCGTAAGCACCAATATCATCGAAGCAAGCCTTCAAGCGCTTGTGGATAGTATGGAATACGCCTTGATGTGCAGCCACAACGAGGATTAATCATATCCATTAGATTTATAAGCCTGAACTTGATTAATTAATCAGTTTTTTATTAGGATTTTCAACTATGAGTGAAATTCCAAAAGCATACGAACCGACTCAGGTAGAAGAAAAATGGTATAATTACTGGCTTGAAAGTAAATCCTTTTCAGCAAATACCGATTCTAAAAAACCATCTTATTCAATTGTAATTCCACCTCCAAATGTTACTGGCGTGTTAACGCTTGGACAT
>JAKPVM010000048.1 GCA_029572555.1 Verrucomicrobiota bacterium
AACCCAGGGGCCCGGGATAAGGCAACCTTCCATGGTTTTGGAAACCCGCGAGCCCGAGTCTGCATCGATTGGGTGCTGATCTCGCCATATTTGCGTGCTCTCTCCACTACAGTGGACACCTTTACACAGGCTAGCCGCTACCCATCGGACCACTACCCGCTGCGGGTGGAGATAAAATGATAAAATCAACTTAGAAATCATTCTGGGTTATATGATAATGGAATAAATTAATCTTGACTTCTTTAAACTAAAGATGTATACTAAAGTCAACAGTACCCACCACGCCTCTATTGTGGACTCGAAAGAGAATACATTATGCGCACCGAGGTGGGTCATTATTTTTTATAAGGTAGATTTATGGAATTGAAATCGGCTAAGACAATTTCGGAACAAATTGAATTACTACAAGAGAGAGGAATAATCATTGATAATTTTGATTTAGCATCTAAATTCCTAGAAAGCAATAATTATTACCGTTTGAATATATATTTTCATAAATTAATGGATTTACCAGACCATTTTACAAAAGGAACTACATTTTCGCAGATTGTTAATATTTACGAAAATGATAAATGGTTCCGTTCTGAGCTCTTATTGTTACTTGAACCGATTGAAATTAAGATTCGTACTCAAATTGCATATTTCTTAGGCCTAACATATGGACCAGATGTTTTTTACAATGAAAAGATTTATAAGAGCATTCAGAGACAAGGAGAAATAATGGGTACTTTTTCCAAAGAAATACAGCGAAACCCCAAGGATCCTGTTGTTAAACACCATTTTGAAAAATACGGGGGAAAATTTCCAATCTGGGTGATTGTCGAGTATTTATCATTCAATACTATATCAAAATATTATAATAATTTAGCAGAAAGCAATAAAATAATTATTGCAAAAAATTCTTTTGATTTAAATGAACATCTTTTGGGACAATGGATGCACGTGCTTTCAGTTCTGAGGAACATTTGTGCACATTACGGCTATTTGTTTCGAAGAGAATATACATTGAGGCCAATAATAGCGCGAGCTTCCAAATGGAATTCAAAGGCAAACTATCAATTATTTGCACAGCTCCTTGTAACAAAACGATTATCAGAACCAAAAACCTGGAAGAGATTCATTGTTAGTCTCGAAAATAAGATATCAACTGGAAAAGATTTTTCTATTCATGATTATGGTTTTCCCACAAATTGGCAAATCTTTCTTTCATAATTTTACTAATTTTATTGTAACTACCTAATCATTTTTTGTGCGAACAATCCTCGCCCCGCCGCCAGGCTTTGCTTTGAGCACCTCCAGTACGCCCGGCAACGCGCGCAGCTGCGCTTCCGCCCAGGCTGCCTCCTCTGCCAGTGCGATTACATGCACATTCGGGCCGGCATCGACCGTCGCGCAGACTGCATGCCCCTGCGACCGCCAGGCGCGGACATTCCAGAGGACAACTTCTGTAGCGGGTGTCCAATAGTAGAGCGGCGGGGTGCTTGTGCGCATCACGGCATGCATCCACTCCGAATCCAACTCCACAACTTGCGCTAAGCGCTCAAAATCCCGCTTCAGGATGGCTGTGCGGCACTGCTCCAGCCGCTCAGGCACCCCCGCTATGCGCAGCGCTTGTAACGGTGAGGTTGCAGCC